>JANZPQ010000098.1:0-5842 GCA_038040945.1 Desulfobulbaceae bacterium
TTAAAAATCGGAAGCGCTGTTTTTTGATTGCAGACAAGATACCTCTTTCTAAAAAAACAAGGAATAGAATAGTGGTAAGTCGTATGTTGTGAGCGGTAAGTGGTAAGTCGGGAAGACAACAGTAACCATGCTGCCACTCAAACTGCGCATTCCCACTCGCTCCTTTTTACTCACCTAGTATTCTGGCGCAGGGCCTCATAAAGGACAATGCCGGCAGTCATGGCCAGATTCAGGCTGCGAATATTGGGGTTTGGCATGGGCAGGGTATAACAGCGCTCGTGATAGAGCTGCAGAGTTTCCTCCGGCAGTCCTTTTGTCTCTTTGCCGAAGATTAGAAAGTCCCCGGGATGAAAACGGGCCTCGGTGTATGACGCTTTGACCTTGGTGGTAAAGAAAAAAAGTCTGGTCTCTGCCTGCTCCGCCAGGAACTGATCAAAGGAATCCCAGTATTTGATGGTTACAAATTTCCAGTAATCAAGGCCGGCTCTCTTCAGATACTTATCGTCTGTGGAAAAGCCAAGGGGTCTGACCAGGTGCAGAACGGAGTCAGTCGCCCCGCACAAGCGGGCAATCGCACCGGTGTTTTGTGGAATCTCCGGTTCAACGAGTACAATATTCAGAGGAAGGTGTCTGCTCATGGTCAATCAGTGGTTGTTGTTACTTAGGTATGATTTTCCTATGCTAAAGTGATGGGACAATGATGTGCTGAACTTAGTGCGAAAATGACTCTTGTCAAGAAAAAGCTCTCTTTTGCAGCCTTCTGACAGCTTCCTTGACGGGAATAATGTAAATCAATATACTGAAACAAAGTACTCTTTTATTTATTCTCCTTCAAAGAGAGTTGGGAAAAAGCTGATGGACAAAACTTCATCTCACACGTGTTGGATAGAATTTGTCGAAACCACGTATGCGCAGGCCATGGATGGCCCAGTGCTGCACGCTCCAGGGATGGATAAAGAGCGGCAAGTGATAATCAGGAGCAGTGGCGACTGGGTTATTGAGAGTCTGAGGGATGTGGAGAAAAAGCTGAAACGGTTTGCCGGGAAGACACATAAAACCCTTATCCAATGGGATGTCTCAGGCGTCGCACGAGTTGATTCGGCAGGGATGATGCTCATTGTCAGCTATTATGACCTCTTTAAACAGAACAACTGTACCATCGAAATCATTGGGGCCAGCACCAGCCATGACAAGATGTATCGTCTGCTGAGGCAGTATGTCCCGGAGCCTATTTTTGCAGGAATTGCCTTCACTCCCCGTTTTCAGAGTTTCATCCATGAGCTGGGCAAGGGCGCTGTCTCTTTTATTACCGATCTGATCGCCTTTCTCTCTTTTCTGGGCGAGAATTTCATCATCTTTCTCCTTGCCCTGCGTCATCCTTTATCCATCCGTTTCGGCGCCATTGTCAAAAATATTGAAGAGGCAGGGGTCCGGGCCATGCCTATCGTTGCCCTGACCAGCTTTTTGATCGGGGTGGTGATCGCCTATCAGGGGGCGGTGCAGTTGGAAAAGTTCGGCGCCAATATCTTCATTGTCGATATGATCAGCATCTCAGTGACGCGGGAACTCGCGCCCTTGATCACCGCCATAGTTGTGGCTGGTCGTACCGGCTCCTCCTATACTGCCCAGATTGGAGTGATGAAGATCACCGAGGAGATTGATGCCATGCGGACCATGGGATTTGAGCCCCTGCATTTTCTGGTCCAGCCGCGGATCATGGCCCTGATGATCGTCATGCCGCTGTTGATCTTCTTTGCCGATATGGTCGGCATCCTGGCCGGCATGTTTATCTCCAACATTCACCTGAATATCTCGTATGGTGAGTTTCTCCACCGGCTGCAGGTGGCACTTGAAGTCAAGCATGTGTGGATTGGTATTTTCAAAGGGCCGTTTTTCGCCTGGCTGATTGCAGCTGTCGCCTGTTTTCGCGGCTTTCAGGTCTCTAAAAGCACTGAGAGTATAGGGCGCTACACGACGATCAGTGTGGTTAATGCCATTTTTCTGGTGATTGCCTGTGACGCCCTTTTTTCAGTCCTTTTTACGGAGCTTGGAATTTGAGTGCGCCTGTTATCACTGTCACCAATGTGGTGACCAGGTTTGGCCGGAACCTGATTCATGACGGCATCAGTTTGACCGTGGGCCAGACTGAGATCTATGGGCTGCTTGGCGGCAGCGGCTCAGGAAAATCCACCCTGATGAAAGAGATGGTGATGCTGCTCTCTCCGCAGGAGGGAGAGATCACCGTCCTTGGTCAAAATCTGTCAACGATCAGCCGTGCTGATGCCTCGATGCTGCAGCGCCAGTGGGGTGTGCTCTTTCAGGCAGGGGCCCTTTACTCTTCCCTCACCGTTGGTGAGAATATCGGCATAACCCTCAAGGAATACACTGATCTTCCCGAGACTCTGATTCGGGATATCGTACGCATGAAAATCAACATGGTCGGTCTTCCCGCCAATGCGGCAGAGCTCTATCCCGCCGAATTGAGCGGCGGCATGGTCAAGCGGGCATCTCTGGCGCGGGCACTCGCCATGGATCCGAAGCTGCTCTTCCTTGACGAGCCGACCTCGGGCCTTGACCCCGTCGGTGCTGAGGCCTTTGATACCCTGATTCTTAACCTGCGGGATCTGCTGGGTCTGACCGTGGTCATGGTCACCCATGACCTTGATTCTATCTGGACCGTTGTCGATCGTTTTGCCGTGCTGGGCGCTCAGAAGGTTGTGGCCGAGGGCACCCTGAGTGAAGTCAGAAAAAACAGCCATCCCATTGTCAGGGAATTCTTCGAGGGCGCGCGGGGAAAGATAAGGAGCGAGCATGGAAAGTAGGATCAACTATACCCTCGTCGGCATCTTTGTGGTCCTCTTGTTGGCCGGGCTGATCATGTTTGTCTATTGGTTGGGAAAATACGGATACAAGCAGGAGTATGATTACTATTATGTTTATATGGTCGAATCAGTTTCCGGTCTCACTTCTGAGGCCTCGGTCAAATACCGGGGTGTCGATGTGGGTATTGTTGAGAAGATGAGACTGAATCCGCAGAATTCCGAAGAGGTGGAGCTTCTGTTGAAACTCGGGCGCGGAACTCAGATCAAGGTGGATACCAGGGCCATGCTCAAATCCTTTGGCATAACCGGGCTGGCCTTTGTGGAACTGAACGGGGGGCGTAGAGATGCCCCGTTGTTGAAGAGCGATGACACAATTCCGGTCATTCCTGCCGTTCCTTCGGCCTACGCCCGACTTGACGAGTCTCTGACCCTTCTTGCAGGTAAATTGACCCGGGCACTCGATAAGATTGATCGACTTCTCAGTGAACAGAACCTGCGAAATGTTGATGGAATTCTTGTTGAAATGAAGTCACTGACCAGAGATGTGAGGACAAAATTAGCGGGGTTTCAGGATGTTATGGACAGCACTCTGGCTATGGAAGAGGGAATCGTTCAGGCCTTTGTCAAGGTGGAGTCCGCAGCCTTGGGTGTTGAGAAGATGGCCGTGAGTCTGGAGCATGATTATGCTGATCCGGATCGAAAGATGGCCACGCTTGTCCTCCGGAATCTGCAGTCGTTTCAGCAACTGCTGACTGAGCTGGAGTTCCTGGTGGGTGACCTGCAGAGAACGACTCGGGCAATTGAGACCAGTCCCGGTGATCTGATATTCAAGCGATCCAGGGTGCGCCCTGGACCTGGAGAGGAGGGGTATGATGGGAAATAGATGCAGGTGCTCCCTGCTGCCGGCACACCTTGTCGCCTTGATTCTGCTCACAGGGTGCGTGCTTCAGAACCTTCCTCCGGTGGAGATCTATACGCTTGAGCCCGGGTGGAGTCAAGGTGAGCCGGCCCAGACAGAAAAAAAAGGATCACACATCATCCAGATAGCCCCGGTCCGGGGTGCCGGAGTCTTTGCCAGCACCGATATCCTCTATACTGACAGGCAAAACAGTCAATATAGCTACGCCTACAGTCGCTGGAGAGAGGCGCCGGTCAGATCGATGCAGACCGTGCTTGAGGTTGCCTTGGGGAAAAGCGGACTTTTCCGGGCCGTGCTTCCACCTACATCGATATCCGGGGCTGATCTGCTGCTGGAGAGCACCCTGCTGGAATTTGGCCATGTCCTCGGGGAGGAGAGGGACTCTGAAGGTGTTGTCAGGGTGCGCTTCCATCTTGTCGATAACTCGAGCAAGAGGGTTGTTGCCACTCAAGAGATGGTCGCCACAATGGAGACTGTCACCTCGGATGCCCGCGGCGCCACAACGGCTATCAATCAGGCAGCCATTCAAGTCGTCGCTGATCTTGTCGTCTGGCTGGGAGCCGTCACCAAATAACGATTACTTTTTCTCTTCCTTTGATTCATCCAGCTGCGCGGCGGCTTCTGCTGATGCTGATTTGTATTGGCGTCTGGCCATCTCCCGCATGGTTTTTGCCTTGTCGGACTCGTCCATGATCTCCCGGCCAACGATTTCCTCCAGAATATCTTCCATGGAGATGATCCCGGTTACTGCCCCGTATTCATCCACAACCACAAAAAGATGCTGGTGTCTCTCATAAAAATCGACGAGCACTCGATTTAAAGGGGCGGTTTCTGCCACAAAATGGACCGGATTCATGAGTTGTGAAAGTGGCAGGTTGTTTTTCCGTTCAGCTGCGGCAAGTAAAATATCCTTACGCATGACAATCCCGACAACATCATTGGGGTTGTCATGATAGAGCGGGATCCTGCTGTGACGGCTGAACATGCCTTCAAGTTTTATGGTTTCGGCAACGGTCAGATCCTGATTCAGGGAAAAAGTGACCGTGCGAGGTGTCATGACCTGGCGGACAATCTTGTTGCCCAGCTCCAGGATATTATTGATGACTCGTTCCTGATCCGCTTCGATTTCACCGGACTGCAAGGACATGGAGGCAATGAGTCGTAATTCTTCAGCAGAGATATGTCCTCCCTCCTTGTTCTGGGGGATAAGGCGGGTGATCATCTGGCAGAGCCAGATGATGGGCTTGAACAGGATCACCATCCAGTAGAGTGGTCCGGCAATCAGGGGGGCAAGTTTCACCGCATAGGTCACGCCGATTGTTTTAGGGATAATTTCAGAAAAGATCAGAATCGACATGGTAAAAAAAGCGGAAAATAGAATAATATGTTGTTCTCCAAAGACCGCAGCGGCAGAGGCTCCAGCTACAGTGGCCCCGACGGTATTGGCAATGGTATTCATGGTGAGGATGGCAGTGATAGGTTTGTTAATGTCGGCTCGCAGTGATGTAAGCAGGGTTGCAGAGCTGTGCCCTGTTTTTTTGAGCATCTCCACCTGGCTTGTGGAGAGTGAGTAGAGAACCGCTTCAATAAGTGAACAGCAGAAAGAGGTTACAAGGGCTAGCGCGACTGCGGTAACAAGGGTGGATAACACAAGTATACTCCTGGTGCCGATCCCGGCATTTTAATGGTACGTTTTTTTCTGGACAACGGTCACCCTGAAGGATAGAGAGTGAACGAGATGGAAGAACCAGAAAAAGTAAGTGGATGATACGGATACTTCTTTGCCAAGAAGCTGCTTAACGTTATAGATAGCATATACTATCCAATAAGAAATTTTTTTCAATTGGAAAGAGTTTGGAAAGAGTGTGTGGAACGGCATGTGAAGCCGTTACACAAACAACTTGTCTTTTTATATTTCGAGGCTCCTTGTGCATGGAGCTATTCAAGAAAGAGGGTGGAGAGTGAAGTCGACAAAATTGATCGTAACTGAGAAAAATCCTGAACAGTTCCGTGGAGACATGGTGGTGTATTGTGTGGAACAGCTCAAAAAAGGGGCATTGAAGTGTGATAATGCCAGAGTGAAGAGCTGGTTGGAGCAGAG
>JANZPQ010000099.1:0-3923 GCA_038040945.1 Desulfobulbaceae bacterium
TTTCCGGGAAATTGATCGGGTATGACATCGGGCAGAATGCACCAACCGGCAGGCTGGATTCAACTGGTATTTTTCGTCAATGGTACGGTCGTTGGGTTGATCGAGGGCAGAGAGAGCAAGACCGGGGGCAATATGATACGCCAGCCGCTGTTCCGGCCCTATGTGGTGCGCTGCTTTTTTGTCGGATGAGTGCTCTGCAGGCACTGCATGGGCCTGTCTTTGATCCTAATTTCTTCCTTTATAAGGAGGATATCGAGCTCAGCCTGCGCATGAAAAAAGCGGGATGGCAGCTTTTGTATCATCCGAGGCTTTTGGCGTATCACTGTCGTGGCTGGAATAAGAAAAGAGGGACCATACCTTTGGAACTCCGCTGTATGGCTGCCGCCAACGAGATCCTGCTCTACAAAAAGCATCCCTCGCCCTATATGATCTGGGCCTGGGTGAAGTATTTGCTGGTACGATTCATCCATCTGTAGTTTTTTTGGTATCCATACCTCAACCCATACATCAATATATCGCATGAGTACTTCTCCCGCTTCCCGTGACAGATTCCTTCTGTCGGTCATAATTCCCACGTGGAATGGCGCTGCATCTCTGCGGGAACTGCTTGGTGTGCTTGGTCGGCAGACTGTTTCATTTCATGAGGTATTGATCGTCGATTCTTCTTCAGAGGATGAAACGGTTGCGATTGCCAGGGAGTTTGGCGCTGAAGTAGTGGTGGTTCCCCAGGGTGAATTTGACCATGGGGGAACCCGAACCATGATAGCCAGGAAGGCGCGGGGTGATATTCTGATCTTTCTGACGCAAGATGCCGTTCCTGTCTCCACCGATGCACTGGTAAAACTTATTGAACCCCTGCTGACAGACGAGAGGATTGCCGTAACCTATGGTCGTCAGTTGCCAAATCGTGACGCCACTGTCCTCGCCTCGCATCTGCGTTCTTTTAATTATCCACCGCAAGCGGTTGTTCGAAGTTTTGCTGATCGGGAGCGTTTTGGGTTTCAAACCGTTTTTGCCTCAAATTCGTTTGCGGCCTATCGCAGGACTGCCCTTGCTGAGGTCGATTATTTCAAGAGCGGATTGATCTTTGGCGAGGATACCTGTGTGGTTGGCCGGTTATTGATGCAGGGGTATAAAGTTGCCTATGTGGCTGAGGCGATGGCCTTTCATTCCCATAATTATAGCTGCTTACAGGAGTTTCGGCGCTCATTTGATATCGGGGTGCTGCATGTCACGGAAAGATGGTTGCTTGAGACCTATGGACGTGCGGAGGGAAGAGGTTGGCAGTATATCCAATCTGGATTATCTTGCCTTGTGCAAATGCGAGAAAAAAAATTATTGCCAAGTTTCTTCTGGAGAATGTTGCTCAAGCTGATAGGCTATAAATTAGGACGCAATTTTCACTTGTTGCCGCAAGGGCTGGTCCCTCTCTTGAGTATGCACCGATCCTGGTGGGCCAGATGTAGAGATCTGTCTGTGGATCATAAATAGATTTGTCTGGTACTGAATATGGAATATTTGTTGAGCTGTAACCGACTATGAATATGCTGTCTGCAAATCTGCGCGAGCAGAGCTCTGTAATGATCAAGCTATTGCACTTGCTTGATATCATTGTGGTGGGAGGATATTTCTGGCTTCTTCTTGCTTGGTATCGGGTGCCATGGACCTTTTATTATACCCGTTTTGTGCTCATTACCTTGGCGCTGTGTCTGATCAGCTTTCAGTCCTTTCAGCTCTATCGTTCCTGGCGTGGCTGGAAATTTTATCAGGAATTTCTCGCCATCGTCAAGGCATGGGGCACTGTAGTTGGGGTGTTGCTGTTCTATTTTTTTATCTTCAAGATATCGCACGCCTATTCACGGCTTGTCTTCCTGATCTGGTCCTTGACGACACCCCTTCTGCTTTTTGTACTCCATATGATCGCCAGGAAGATCCTTCGATATTACCGATCTCAGGGCAGAAATGTCCGTCATGCCGTGATCGCCGGGGCCGGTGATTTAGGTGTGAGATTGGCCCGGGAGGTTGAGGCCATTCCTTGGGCTGGTATTGAGGTTATTGGTTTTTTTGATGACAAGATAAAAGGAAATGACACAATGCAGGTTATGGGCAAGCCTATATTGGGTGATATCTCGATGATTGAGGAGTACCTGGGTTGTAATGATATCGACTATGTCTATATCGCCCTTCCCATGCGGGCAGAAAAAAAGATCTTCACGATTTTGCGGACCTGCAGAACCCTCGGGGCACGTATTTATCTGCTCCCTGATCTCTATATCTTTGGTCTGCATCATGCCGAGGTCCAATCTCTTGGCAATCTGATGATCCTTAATTTTAACCCCAACACAGAATGGAAGCGTAGTTTTGATCTGTTTTTTTCAGGACTGGCTCTGTTCCTCACACTACCTCTGACCCTGATGATCGGGTTGCTGATTAAACTGGAGAGCAGGGGGCCGATCTTGTATCGTCACAGAAGGATTGCCGCCGCCGGTAAAGAGTTTGACTGCCTGAAGTTCCGGACCATGTGCGAAGGGGCTGAGGGAAAATTGCAGGCACTTTTAGCCGAAGATTCGGCTTTGCGAGAAGAGTGGCAGCATAGCTTCAAACTCAAGAATGATCCCCGGGTAACTAGGATCGGACGTTTTTTACGGAGAACCAGTCTTGACGAACTGCCTCAGTTCCTGAATGTCCTGAAGGGAGAGATGAGTGTGGTGGGGGCGCGTCCGATTGTGGCCAGGGAATTGAGCGATTTTTATAAGGAGAGTGCCGGCCGCTACTGTTCCATGAAGCCAGGCATCACCGGTCCCTGGCAGGTAGGTAGCCGCTCTGATGTTGAAGATTATAATGAAAGGGTTGAGCTCGATGACTGGTATATCCTCAACTATTCTCTCTGGACCGATCTGAAGATAATTGCCAAGACTGTGCACTGCATGTGGCGAGGCAAAGGGGCATATTAAGGGCTTGATCGTAAAAATCCACTGCGACTGTAACAGGGTGTATCCAAAGGTAAGCCGCCAAGAGTGGGGATTATCGAATCAGGGCCTCCATTAAGAGTCGCGGAGTATCCTCTGCGAGGACCGGGATGTGGGTTAGTGGGATTTCGTCCCGTTCAGCCTCTCTGATTGCCTGGGAGTCAGCGAAGAAGGCAATGGGTGTGATGCCTAAACCCTCGCTCAGAAACTGACGATCTCTCTCGTTTTTGATCAGGTTGCCGATAAAATCAATCCTGGGAATCTTTACATCTTCTGCCAGTTTTTTGATTTTAAGGGCTGTGCGGACTGACGACCTGGAGGGGATAACCACAATCAGTAACTGGTCGATGCCGGCAATAGTCCCTCTCCCCAGGTGCTCCACTCCAGCCTCCATGTCGAGGAGGACAATCTGTTCCGGCAAGAGCAGGAGTTTGGTCAGCATCCGTCGCAGCACATTGCTTTCAGGGCAGGCGCAGCCCTTGTCACCCGTCTGGATGGCGCCAAGCACCATGAGTTTAATGCCCTCATGGCTGATCATGAAGTCTTTGAGCAGGTCATTGACCTGGGGGTTCATATTGTAAAAGGGGGATCCCTCCACCTTGCCGGAGCGCTCAACCAGGATCTTTGTCATTTCGGCAATGGGTTTTATTTTATCAATTTCCTTAACTCCAAGGGTTTCCGCCATATGCGGACTGGGGTCGGCGTCAATGATGAGGACATCCTTGCCACCCTTTTTGAATTCATTGGCCAGAAGGGCCATGATGGTAGTTTTGCCCACCCCGCCTTTACCGCTGATTGCAATCTTCATCCTTCCCCCTCCGCTTTTCCTTGCATGCTGCAACAAAATGATTAAAATACATTTTACTTATGTATCCTATTTACCGTCAGACGTAAACCATGAAAAGGAGAATTGACATGTACGGAAACACAAATCAGGTTACCTTGACTCAGGCC
>JANZPQ010000100.1:0-3144 GCA_038040945.1 Desulfobulbaceae bacterium
TTCATGGGTGTTAGACAAATAACAGAGTGAGGGGCTTATGGGTGGAAGAAAGTTTAAAGATACAGAGTATAAAGGATTTGAGCAAGGGCCTATCCGACCCCCGAGTGAGGCGGGGAGTCTCCTTATTCGTATTACCCGCAACTGCCCCTGGAATCGCTGCACTTTCTGTCCTGTCTACAAGGGGTCTGATTTCTCTCTGCGCCCTGTAGAGCATGTACTTGAAGATATAAATACTGTGCACCGCTATGTTCTTGAGATCTGGAAGAGTGCGGAAAAAACAGGGAAGATCTCTCCTATCGATATTTAAAAAATGGGTGCAGCCGAAGATGGATATGACCGGACAGCACTGAACGCTGCTTTACAGTGGGTTTCGAACGGCATGAGGTCAATCTTCCTGCAGGATGCAAACAGCCTGATTATTAAACCGGAACGCCTTATTACCATTCTGGCCCATTTGCAGAAATGCTTTCCATGGGTTCAAAGAGTTACATCCTATGCCCGCTCTCACACAATTGCCAGGATTAGCGATGAAAATCTCAGCCTGATCGCGGCAGCTGGCCTGAACCGCATACACATAGGCATGGAATCCGGGAGTGATAAAGTATTGGCTGCCGTTAAAAAAGGTGTGGATAAAAAAACGCAGATTAAAGCGGGGCTGAAGGTGAAAAAAGCGGGGATGGAGCTTTCAGAATACGTTATGCCTGGGCTTGGCGGAGTAGCACTTTCCCGGGAGCACGCAATTGAAACTGCTGATGCCCTGAACAAAATCAACCCAGATTTTATACGTCTCCGAACTCTGGCCATCCCTGAGCATGTGGAACTGTTTGGTAAATATACGACAGGAGAATTCAGGAAATTGAACGGACTTGAGACTGCTGCTGAACTTCTTCTGTTTCTGCAATATCTGGATGGGATCACAAGCAGTCTGAAAAGTGACCATATCCTGAACCTTTTTGAAGATCTTGAGGGTAAATTTCCTGAAGATAAAGAAAAAATGGTGGAGATCGTATCTGATTTTCTTAACATGTCATCCACCGATCAGGTAATCTATCAGGTTGGCCGCAGGATGGGTATGTTCAGGGGGATAAGGGATCTGGATGACAAAGGGCGGCGTGAGCAGGTTGAGGATATCTGTAATCGCAACAGCATAACTCCTGAGAATGCAGACGCAGTGATTGATGAAATGATGAAGAGGTTTATCTGATGCCGGCGGTGGCCGTAACTAAAAAATCACATTCTCTCTCTGTTCTCTGTGGTTTAAGTTTTTCTTGTTTTTTATAAATTGTGGAGGAGCCTGATGACTCTTTATGACCCGGATTTAAATAAAGATAACTGCGGCTTTGGGCTCATGGCCCATATGGAGGGAAAGGCCAGCCATAAATTGGTTCGAACCGCAATCACATCTCTTGCACGTATGGCCCATCGCGGCGGGATAGCAGCAGACGGGAGAACAGGAGACGGCTGTGGGTTGCTGCTGCAGAAACCGGATGTTTTTTTTCAGGCCATTGCACGGGAGGAGGGGTGGAGTCTCGGAGGAAGATACGGGGTCGGTATGGTATTTCTAAGCCCCGATGATGATAAAGCACATTCGGCCATGGAAATAATTGGAAAAGAATTGGCCTTTGAAACATTGACTGTTGTCGGTTGGCGCGATGTCCCTGTTAACCCGGAAGTACTTGGTGGACTTGCAAAAAAGAATATGCCCCGGATCGCTCAGGTTGTTATCAACAGTCCTTTCGGCTGGGGGTCAAAGGCTTTTGAACGGCGTCTCTATATGGTCAGAAGGCGGATTGAAAAAAGGGTAACAGATGATCCCGATCTCTACATTGCCAGCCTGTCGAACCTGGTAATAGTCTATAAAGGTCTCTGCAGACCAGCAGATCTTTCCCTGTTTTATCCTGATCTGGCGGATTTAAGGATGCAGTCGGCAATCTGTCTTTTCCATCAGCGGTTTTCTACTAATACCCTGCCCAAATGGGCACTTGCCCAGCCTTTCAGATATCTGGCTCATAATGGTGAGATAAATACCATTACAGGCAACAGGCAGTGGGCAAAGGCAAGATCCTATAAGTTTAAATCCCCTCTGCTGCCGGATATGGCGGATGCTGCGCCATTCGTCAACAGTGATGGTTCTGATTCATCTGCTCTTGACAATATGCTGGAGCTTTTTCTGGCTGGCGGCATGGATCTTTTCCGTGCCTTCAGGCTTCTTATTCCTCCTGCATGGCAGAATCATCCGAACATGGATGAAGATTTGCGGGCCTTTTATGATTTCAATTCCATGCATATGGAGCCCTGGGACGGTCCCGCCGGGATTGTTATGAGTGACGGTCGGTTTGCAGCCTGCGGCCTGGATCGAAATGGCCTCCGTCCGGCACGATATGTAGTGACCCGGGACAAGCTGATCATTCTTGCCTCGGAGGTTGGTATCAGGGATTATGAAGCCGATGAGGTTATCGAAAAGGGAAGGGTAGGGCCGGGAGAGCTTTTGGTGATCGATACGCTCACCGGAAAACGCTGGACCTCTTGGGATATTGACCGGGAACTGAGGAGCAGGCATCCATATAGAGAATGGATGGACAAGTGCTGTCAGCAGTTACTGGAATATACTGAGAAGGGAGATACTGCGACCGGGGAGCGATCTTTTGATGATGATACGCTTCTTCTCTATCAGAAGGTTTTTGGCTGCACCAATGAAGAACTTGAACAGGTTGTGAAGGTTCTGGGGGCAACCGGCCAGGAACCAATTGCCTCCATGGGAGATGATACCCCCCTGGCAGTGCTGTCCATGGGGGAGCGATCCATGTACGACTATTTTCGTCAGATGTTTGCCCAGGTGACCAATCCGCCTATTGATCCATTGCGGGAGAGGCATGTGATGTCTCTTTCCACCTGTATAGGACGGGAACAGAATGTGTTTGAGGAGGCGCAGGGCCATGCCTACCGACTTTCCTTTTCTTCACCTGTTCTCGTTTACAGCGATATGGAGCAGCTCCGCAGGCTGGACTTGAATCATTATAAAGATGCATTCATTGATCTCAACTATAAAAAAGAGATGAGACTTGAGGATGCGGTCGGTAAGATCACAGACAGGGCGGTTAAGGAGGTTGAAGACGGCACAGTTTTGATTATCCTCTCTGATCG
>JANZPQ010000101.1:0-19692 GCA_038040945.1 Desulfobulbaceae bacterium
CTCCGTGAGGGAATTTTTTGCAGATGTCAGCAAAATCAAGGGAGGAAATATCATGACCCGTGCGCTTTGCTCGGCAGAAATTGGCATCGTCAAAAATCTCAGGGCTGCAAACATGGTCAAAGTTCGAGGCATAGGCCACGGACATATTGTTTTTTATGCCGGTAACTTCGTAAATATAAAGCTTTTCCAGATTGTAGCGATCGCAGAGGAGGTGGGCCAGCCGCTGGTTGACCTCGGTCGTGGAATCTTCCACCTCGATGATGGCCTAGAAGGTGTTGAGGCTGAAGGTGTTGTCCACCATGATATTTAACTGATGGGCCAGCTGTCCGACCTCATCATTGCTTTTGACCGTGATTTTCTGGTAACGTTCACTGTCACCTTTGGCGATAAAGGTGATTTTTTTAAGGATATCCCGCAGGGGTGTGGCGATAAGAAGGATGTAGAGCAGGGTGGCTATGGTCAGAACTACAGCAATACAGCTGCCGATAATAATTGAACGGGAGGTCGTGGTGGAGATGATAACTTCCAGCTCTCCAAACTGATCCGTACGCTGCTTGCCCAGCTCAACCGTCATGTTGATCACCAGATCATAGGTCTTGTCAAGGGTGGCAACCAGCTCTGTGAGCAGGGTCTCTTGTTTGTCGGTGGGACACTGGTCGAGCAGGCACACGGTCAGGCTCTGGAAGGCCTGTTCAAGAAGAATGGACTCCTGGGCCAGAGAGGAAAACAGGGTGTTCATCTCTGAGTTATCTGTTTTCTGGACTGTGAAGACATCAAGGGTCTTGTTGGCAACCCTGGCCACGTCCAGAATCGGTCCTCCGTTTTGCAGGGCGTTAATCATGGTCTTGAGATCGGTCAGTCGTTGCTTGTTGGCTGCGACGTTACGATTGTCTTCTTGGAGTTGCGCGGCGTTAAGGATGTGAAGCAGTGATATCTTGAAGCCATTGATGTTGCGTAAAATGGTTTGGCTTACCTTGTATTGAGGGTTGGTGATATCTCTGATCACATGGTTTCGCTCGGCGATTCGTTGCAGGGCGACCATGTTGAAGGTGATCAGCAGAAGGAAGCCTAAGAGAGAGACCACCAGCATGCCGATTAACTTTCCGGTAATACTGGTATCCAGACATTTTTGAAGAAAACCGCCCAGCAATGAATCTGTTGAGCTGGTAGCGCCAAACAAGGAAAACGTTTTGTCTTTAGATATACTTGTTTCAGTGAGAGACATAGGTAAACCGGATCGGTGGAGGATGAATGAACTCATGGAAAATCTTGAGGGTGATAAATTGTCAAGCTTTCTTTTATCATCAAATTATTATCGAGATTGTGTGGCCCTTGTCAAGGAAAGAGAGAAAGAGAGTACTTTTTTATTCCGTGGACCTTGTTGTTGTTGCAACAGAAGCAGAGTGAAAGGCCATGTCAACGGCGACCAGATAGTGTTCCTCTGTAGCGGCTTTTTTTATTTTTTTCCAGATCTTTTGTTGTCCCGGAAAAGAAGCAGCAAGATAAAACCATATCTGCTTCATCCGGCCGAGCAGGTGGCTGGGACCGGCGAGGCTTTTGCTGTAACCTGCGTAGAGGTCCTGGTGAAAGGCCAGGAGCATGCGTGTGCGTTGCAGGGCGCTGAACTCTTCGCCCTTGATGGTTGCGGCCAGAAACGGATCGGCCAGGACTCCCCGGCCGATCATCCAGCGTTGCACCGTGGGGAATTGTTTTTGCAGGGCGAAAAAGGTGTTGATGTCGGTGATGTCACCGTTATAGACCAGCGTATGACGGCTCAGCTCCAGGCAATGGCTGAAACTCTCCGGGTCGGTTGATCCTTTATAGAGCTGTTTGCCCAGACGGGTATGGATGATGATCTCTTTCAGCGGGTAGTCATTGAGTCTGGGCAGGAGTGTTGCCAGCTCATCCTTGTGGTTCAGCCCCAGCCGCGTCTTGATGGAGAGCTGCAAGGGCAGCCTGGGCAGGATCTGATCGAGAAGGGAGAGGATGGCCTCGGGATAGGGTAGCAGGCCGGAACCCCTTCGTTTACGGGTGACCATGGGGGCCGGGCAGCCCAGATTCCAGTTGATGTGCGTGTAGCCGAGATCATGCAGCCGATGGGCCAGCGAGAGAAGGCCCACCGGCTCGCTGTGGAGAAATTGGGGAACCACTGGTAGGGCCGTGTTTTCTTCAGGTGGAAGGTCGCGAAGCTGCCGCGGGTCAAAGGGTGAGTGCGGCTGCGGATTGATAAAGGGGGCAACCGCCTGGTCAAAACCGCCAAAGTGGTGCTGAAAGAGGCTGCGATAGAGGCAGTCCGTGATCCCGCGAATGGGCGCCAGGTAGAGAAAAGGTTGCTTTGTCATTTTCAGGTACGACTGTGGTTAGGGATGGTCCAATGTCTCGGGCGGACGGGAAGGCGCAGGGGCGACCGCAGGCTGGGAGACTGTCGGACTTACAAAATGGAGAACTTGTAACATATTAATTATACACGAGTTTACTTTTTTTTGAGGAGCTCAATAAAAACATTTAATCTCACAATATCAACAAGTTGCAGCACGTCACGCGTTAAGGTCCGACAGGCTCCTAGGGATGGCCCAGTGTCGCGGGCGCCATGGACGGCGCAGGAGCGACCTCCCGTATCCAGCCTTCAACCTGGGCCAGGGTGGGCTTTATGCCGGCGCTCTTGACCTGGCCGTTGATCATCAGGGCAGGGGTGATGGTGACCCCCTGACGCCAGATCTCGTCGGGGTCATGGATCTGTTCGATGTCGGCGGCAACTCCGGCCCGTCCCATGGCGTCGATGACCATGGTCTGCAGGCTGTTGCAGCTGATACAGCCGCTGCCGAAGATCCGGATGGTCAATCCCTGCTCCTGCTCATCATCGATGCCGAGCAGTTTGCGGTATTCCCGGCCGATGGCCTCCTGATATTTTTTGACCATGGTGGGAGGGATGTAATTGTGTTCTTTGACGGCCTGGAAGATAAAATCAACCGCCTGGTCTAGGGCCATCTCGGCGGCCAACGCCTTGTTGAGGGCAATATCGACTCCGATCAGGCCGATAGAGCTCGTGCCGATCCTGATTGTTCGCCCGGTGGGACTATCCATATCTGCTCTGATGTGGTACTTGTGAATACGAAAAAGTTAAACGTTTAGGGTTGGCTCCGCTGTTCCCCAGTGGAACTGAGAGATTGACTTTCTGCGTATTTCCCTTTGCCGCTCACGATAATCCAAAACGCTGGCTGATGAAAGAAGAAAGAAACGACATGCTCTGTGACCCGACATTATTGCCTGAAAGGCTGGGGAGGTATCCGCAGCGGCTGATCACGGCTCTGTTGCGGGTGGCAGAGGTGCGTGGACTGGATTTTTTTGTCATTGGCGGCACGGTGCGTGACTGGCTGCTGGGCCGGACGCCTGGCGATCTCGACATCACAGTAGCCCATGACGCCGTGGCTTGCTGCCGTTCCCTGATTGCCGAGTTGGGTGGTGGGGCTTTTGTTCCCCTTGGTTGTGCCGAGGAGGATGCAGGGCGGGTGGTCTGGCAGGGGCTGACGGCCAGGGATGGTCTAAATAGGCGGGAGCCAGGGATGGCGGGAGCGGTGACCATAGATTTCTCCAGTTTTCGCCTGGGGGCAAAGACCATTGAAGCGGATCTGCGTCTCCGTGATTATACGGTCAATGCCATGGGTGTCTCCCTTGCCTCTCTGCAGGATGGCCCTGTTGCTCCGCGCTTGATTGACCCTCTGCACGGAGCGCACGACCTGGAAAAGAAGCTCCTGCGTGCCTGTCCCCATGCCTTTCTTGCCGATCCCCTGCGTATGCTGCGCGGCTATCGCTTGAGCGCCACCCTGGGATTCAGTCTGGAAGAGGGGACGAAGACGGAGATCAGTCAGCATGCCGCCTTGATCCGCCGGGTTTCAGTCGAGCGGATCAGTCATGAACTGGAGCTGATTATGGCCTCTGGGCGGGCCCATGCGGTGCTGGGGGAGATGGCGCGGATCGGACTGCTCCGGCAGATCATCCCGGAGCTTGTCCGGGGCGTCGGTATGGAGCAACCGGGCTACCATCATCTCGATGTCTTTGATCACAGCCTGGCGGCCCTCGGCTTCATGGAGGAGATCCTGGCTGATCCGGAGCGGTTTTATCCCGAATGTGGGCAGGAGATGAGTGAATATAGTGCCCGGCCGGGGATGAAGGCGCGGTTGAAGTGGGCGGCCCTGCTCCATGACCTTGGAAAACCTGAGACCATGGCGGTGCGGGAAGATAAGGGAGACCGTGTCACTTTTTATGGCCATGATCAGGCGGGCAAGGAACTGGTGGTCAAGCTGGGGAGGGAGCTGAAGTGGAGCAATGAGAACCGGGAAAGGATTGCGGCCCTGATCGGCATGCACATGCAGCCTTTTCATCTCTGCAACGTGCGGCGGGAACAGCCCTTAAGCCGCAAGGCCTGCCTGAATCTCTGTAAAAAGGCGGGAGAGGATCTGCTGGGCCTCTTTCTCCTGGCCATGTCTGACAGCCTGGCCGGTCAAGGTGAGAAGAAGCCGCCAGCGATGGAGGCGGAACTGTCCGGGCTGCTGGTTGAGGTGCTGGAGATCTATGAGCACTATATTCAGCCTGCTCTTGCAGGACCACGTTTGTTGAGCGGCCGGGATCTCATTGTTACATTTGCCTTGCAGCCGGGTCCTCTTTTTGCAAAGATTCTGGGCGACCTGGAAGTGGCGCAGGTGGAAGGTGAAGTACTCAACGAGCAGGACGCGCGCAGATGGGTGCAACACTATCTGGAGCAGGAGCAGAAAGGTGGGAGTAGTGAAAGGTAGGGCATGGCAGGAATTGTCACCTGCCGCTCAAGGATTTCTGTTGAATTCCGTCTTGTCAAAGAAATATAAATGGAATAAAGTGGGCGAAAGCTATGCGTAAAGTAAAAGATTTTTATTATAAAAAGGCCAAGCAGGATAAGTATCCTGCCCGCTCCATCTATAAGCTGGAAGAGGCGCAGAAGAAATATCATTTCCTGCGTCGGGGTGATTCGGTGCTGGATCTTGGCTGCTGTCCAGGGAGCTGGTCTCTCTATGCCTCTGAGATTGTTGGTGAATCCGGCATTGTGGTCGGTGTTGATCTTCAGGAGACCACAATGGCCCCGCGTCCGGGAGGCGCTCCTATTCACTGGATCACCGCCGATATCATGGCGCCTGAGCTGGTGCTGCAGCTGCGCAAGATCAGGCCGGCCTTTAAGAGCCTGATCTCTGATCTTGCCCCGAAAACTACGGGTAATCGTTGGGCCGATCATCAGCAGTCGTTGAATCTGGCGCGCCAGACCTTGTTCATGGCCGAAACCCTGCTGCATGAGAAGGGGAATTTTTTCTGTAAGGCCTTTCAGGGCGAGGATTTTCCAGCCTTTGTGCAGGAGGTTCAGGCTCGTTTTGAGCTGGTCAAGGTGCTTAAACCCAAGAGCTCCCGGACCGAGAGCAGAGAGGTCTTTGTCATGGGGCTGGGGTTCAAGAAGTCGAAGATTACAAAGGTGGTGAGTGGTGATGCTGGTGAGGAGGGCGTAACGAATCCAGTTGAGATATAACGGAGCATCTCAACTGAAATCGTTTTTTTCACTCCTTACTCCTTACTGCTCACTACTCACTACTTACTATTTTTTCAGGAATATATTATGTCAGGACATTCTAAGTGGTCAACAATCAAGCATAAGAAGGGCGCGACCGATGCCAAGCGGGGCAAAATCTTTACCCGATTGATCAAGGAAATCACCGTGGCTGCCAGGATGGGTGGGGGTGACCCTGACGGCAATCCCCGGCTGCGTTCTGCTATCGCCTCTGCCAAAACAGAGAATATGCCGAAAGACAACATCGTCCGGGCCATCAAGAAGGGCACAGGTGAGTTGGAGGGAGCCATTTACGACGAGATTCTCTATGAGGGCTATGGGCCGGGCGGGGTGGCGGTGCTCGTTGAGTGCATGACGGATAACCGCAACAGGACCGTTGCCGATGTCCGCCATTTCTTCGCCAAAAATAACGGCAACCTGGGCGCGGCTGGCTGTGTCGCCTGGATGTTTGACAAGAAAGGGCTGCTGCAGGTGGAAAAGGAAGGGCTTACGGAAGAGCAGCTAATGGACATGGCTCTTGAGGCTGGGGCTGAGGATGTTGTGGAGGAGGATGACGAGTTTCAGGTGATCACTGCCCCGGAGTCCTTTGATGCGGTGCATGATGCCCTTGAGGCAAACAAGGTGCGCTTTATTGAGGCCGCCATTACCATGATCCCCCAGAACAGCGTTGAAGTGACCGACGAGAAGGTCGCCATATCCCTGCTCAAACTGCTGGAAAGTCTCGAGGATCATGATGATGTCCAGAATGTGCACTCTAATTTTGATATTGCTGACGATCTGATGGAGAAGTTATCCTAAGGCTGCCCATAAGCTCCGGTGGCCAAGCTGACAGCCTTCATCCTTTCACCTTCTCTCGTTGTCTTTTGTCATGATCCGCATCCTTGGCATTGACCCTGGTTCCCGGATTACCGGCTACGGTGTTATCGAGGTTGTTCGAGGCAGGATAGCTTTTGTCGCCTGCGGGGTGGTGAAAACGACGCAGCAATTTCCCTTTGCCCATCGTCTCAATGAGATCTTTGATGGCATCAATGAGGTTATTCAGCTTCATAGTCCCGAGGTCGCAGCGGTGGAGGACGTCTTCATGGCCAGCAACGCCAGTTCTGCGCTCAAACTTGGCCAGGCCAGGGGGGCGGCGGTGGTTGCGGCCATGCAGAACGGTCTGGAAGTTCATGATTACAGCGCCAAAAAAGTTAAGCGCTCCGTGGTGGGTTACGGTCAGGCGGAAAAAGGCCAGGTGCAGCATATGATCCGCGTCTTGCTGGGTCTTTCGTCTCTGCCCAGTGCCGATGCTGCGGACGCCCTGGCAGTTGCAGTCTGCCATGCCCATTCATTCTTTTCTCTTCCTTCTTCCCTGTAAAAAAAATGATCGCGACACTGACAGGAAATGTGCTGATGACAGGCCAGGATCGGGCCGTGATAGATGTGGGCGGAGTGGGCTATGAGGTCTTTCTTTCCACGGACGGAGTGTCCCGTCTGCCCGAAAAGAACAGTCAGGTCTTTCTCCATATCCATACCAATGTCCGGGAGGATGCCATTGTCCTCTATGGTTTTCTCGAGGTGGAGGAGAAAGAATTGTTTCTTATCCTCAAGACCGTCTCCGGTGTCGGTCCTAAGCTCGGTCTTGCCATTCTCTCCGGGATGAGGGTGGCGGATCTGTGTCAGGCTATTGCTAGCGAAGATATCAGTCGTCTCACCACCTTGCAGGGCGTGGGCAAAAGGACGGCGGAGCGGCTCTGTGTTGAGCTGAAGGACAAGGTGGGCCATCTCCAGGGCGCGGTTGACGGGCGTGAGGGTGTGGCGGCAAAAGCAACCGCCCTGTTTCCGGCCTCAGGTGGCGCTGTTGCCGATACCCTGTCGGCACTGGTCAATCTCGGTTATCCTGATCCTGTGGCCAGGCAGGCCCTGACTGCTGTCAAAAAACGGGTAGGGGCTGCCCCTTTCAGCGAAATGGTGGTTGAAGAACTTATCCGGGAAACCTTGCGGACGCTGGCATGAATATTGAGGAAGAAATAGGTGTTGGCGAGCGGCTGGTCACCCCAAGGGCTGTCAGTCGTGAACCCTTGAATGAGTATGATCTGCGGCCCAAAAGGCTGGCGGACTATATTGGTCAGGAAGGGCTGCGCAAGAGTCTGGATATCTTTATCCGTGCCGCCAAAGGGCGCGGCGAGCCTTTGGATCATGTCCTCTTTCATGGTTTTCCGGGCTTAGGCAAGACCACCCTCTCTCATATTATCGCCAATGAGATGGATGCCGGGATCAAGGTGACATCTGGCCCGGTCATTGAGCGGCAGGGTGATCTTGCCGCCATCCTCACCAGCCTGCAGGAAGGCGATGTCCTCTTTATTGATGAGATCCACCGCTTGAATCATGCAGTCGAAGAGATCCTCTATCCGGCCATGGAGGATTTTCAGCTTGATCTGATTATCGGTCAGGGGCCGGGTGCCAGGTCCGTGCGCATGGATCT
This sequence comes from Desulfobulbaceae bacterium, assembly GCA_038040945.1. Classification (GTDB taxonomy): domain Bacteria; phylum Desulfobacterota; class Desulfobulbia; order Desulfobulbales; family Desulfocapsaceae; genus UBA2270. The sequence continues at coordinate 8,052 of JANZPQ010000101.1, forward strand.
GCCCCGTTTTACCCTGGTGGGGGCCACCACTCGCACGGGGCTGCTCACCCCGCCCCTGCGGGATCGTTTCGGGGTTGTCCTCCGCCTTGAATTATATGCCCCGGAAGAACTGGTCGTGATCGTCCAGCGTTCGGCGCTTATCCTGGGGATGCGGATTGATGCCGGCGGGGCTCTTGAGCTTGGACGGAGGTCGCGTGGCACTCCCCGGATTGCCAACCGGCTGCTGCGGCGGGTGCGGGATTTTGCCGAGGTCGGGAACCATCCCCTCATTGATGCCGGGGTGGCGGACGCGGCCCTGAATATGTTGAATGTCGATGGCTTTGGCCTCGATGAAATGGACCGGCGGATTATGCTGACCATCATTGATACCTTCCAGGGCGGTCCCATCGGGCTGGAGACCCTGGCCACTGTGGTGTGTGAAGAGAAAAACACCCTGGAAGATGTCTACGAACCCTTTCTGATCCAGTCCGGATTCCTGGCCAGGACCCCCCGGGGGCGGATGGCCACCATGAAGGCCTATCACCATTTTGACCGTAAATTCCCCCCGCAGGACAACCGTCAGCCTTCACTTTTTGATACTGGAGAATAATCCATGGCCAAGAGAAAGACCGTAGCTGAGATTATTGCCATGAAAGCAGCTGGTGAGAAGATCACCATGCTTACCGCCCATGATGCCTCCATGGCAGCGCTTCTTGCCGGCTGCGGTGTGGATGTCCTGCTGGTGGGTGATTCGCTCGGCATGGTGGCGCTTGGCTATGATTCTACGGTGCCGGTGACCATGGATGAGATGATCCACCATGCGGCTGCGGTCAGGCGTGGGGCGCCAGGCGCCTTTGTTATTGGCGATATGCCCTTTGGCTCCTATCAGAGCAGTCCGCGTGATGCCATCATGAATGGCGGCAGGTTTTTGAAGGAAGCGGGGTGTGATGCGGTAAAGCTTGAAGGGGGGCTGGAGGTCTGTGCGACGGTGGCCGCTATGGTCGCGGCTGGTATCTCGGTGATGGGCCATGTCGGGCTGACTCCGCAAACGGCCTCGCAGCTTGGCGGCTACAAGGTGCAGGGCAGGGATCTGGAGTCGGCCAGGAAGATGGTTGCCGCGGCGAAGGGCCTGCAGCAGGCCGGCGCCTTTGGTCTTGTCCTGGAGTGTATCCCTGATCAATTGGCCGGGATCATATCGGCAAGCCTCTCCATTCCCACCATCGGGATTGGTGCCGGTGTCCATTGTGATGGCCAGGTGCTGGTCACCCATGATCTCCTGGGGATGTTCGAGAAATTTATCCCCAGTTTTGTTAAGAGCTACACCAGCCTTTCCCCCCTGATCAGAGACAATGTGACTCGCTATGCCGAGGAGGTACGCAACGGCTCCTTTCCAGATAAGGCGCACAGCTTTACTACCCAGGTTGATCTGGGTGGGCTTCTGGAAAAGAAATGAGAGCTGCCTGACCCCTGTTCGTTCAAGTATCCCATCCTCCCTCTCTTCGTCTCGGTTGACTTTTTGCTGAACCATCCCGATTGCTATCCTCTATTTTTTCCCCCACTTTTTTCCCTTTCTGTCCTGTCTGTCCCCTCAAGAAATAATATCATTATTGTTTTCTCTATCATTTCAGGTAGATGTTTGTTTCTTCTGCAAAGCTATCCTGAGCACCTATGTCGGATAACGGTCCTTTCATGCCCTCTGTTGCGTATCGTCAAATTTATTATACCTCCTGTAGTCTTTTTGTTGCTAAGTGTCTGTCGTGAATAGTTTTTATAAAACGGGGGAAAGGTCTTGACAAGTGGGTTCTACCTGCTATAAAAGGATATATAGTGGTGCAAAGTGGTGAAGAGGGGAGTGTGGTGGAAGATGGTGGCGGGAGGTCATGGAAAACAGCAATTTAACAGATAGAAGATTTCGTGGCAGGTCGGAACACGCGCTTGATATCAAAGGACGATTGAATATCCCCAGCAGGTTCAGGGATGTCCTCGCTCGTTATGATTCTGAAGAGCTGATGCTGACCAGCTGGGGTGCCCATCTTCGCGCCTTTCCTGTCTCTCAATGGGAGATTCTGGAAAATAAGCTATTGACCAATGGGCGTGAGCAACCGGGGCTGACCAGTTTTATCCGTCTGGTCGTCTCCGGGGTCACACCCTGTCTTCCTGACAAGCAGGGTCGAGTGCTGATTCCTCCCTCTCTGCGGAGTGAAACGGGAATTATCAAAGACGTGGTTTTGACCGGGATGCTTGATTATGTGGAAATCTGGGATAAAGACGCCTGGACCCTTGAGAATCAGGCCACCCGTGAGAACTTTGGGGATTACAAAGATAGCCTGGCCAGATTGGGGATCTTCTGATGGAGTCTGAGCGCCAGGAAGAATCCGTTCATTGCTCGGTACTGCCCGAAGAGGTCCTGCATTATCTCGTTCCTCGCCCGGGTGGCACCTATGTGGACGGCACCTTGGGTCTTGGCGGGCACAGCGAGGCGATTTTGCGCCACTCTTCTCCCGATGGTCGGGTCATTGCCTTTGAGTGGGATGAGGAGGCCATTGCCAGGAGCCGGGTACGATTGCAGCCCTTTGCCGATCGATTGACTATTGTCAGACGCAATTTTGCTGAGATTGGTGCCGGGCTGGCAGAGCTCGGAGTGGGGCAGGTGGATGGCATTCTCATTGACATCGGGCTCTCCTCCCTGCAACTGGATCTGGGGGGGCGTGGTTTCAGCTTCAAGCGGGATGAACCCCTTGATATGCGGATGGATACCAGACGAGAAATGACGGCAGCCTCTCTCCTTGCCACCTGTAGCGAGGAAGAGCTGGCAGACATTTTTTTTTATTATGGGGATGAAAAGCAGGCCAGACCGATTGCCCGTGAGATTGTGCGCTCTCGGTTTCCTGAGAAGATTGTAAGCTCCGGGCAACTGGCTACTATAGTGGCCCGGGCCATCCCGCGCCGTTTTCATCCTGAGAAGATTCATGTGGCGACCAAGGTTTTTCAGGCATTGCGGATTGCGGTGAACAGCGAGTTGGAAAATCTGGCCCGAATCCTTGATGATGCGCCGCCGCTGCTTCGATCCGGGGCAAGGTTTTGTGTGATCTCGTTTCATTCTCTCGAAGACCGGATGGTGAAGCGAAAATTCAGAGAACAAAGTGATATGGAGATTCTTACCCCCAAGCCCATTATGCCGACAGCTGCCGAGATTGCAGCGAATTACAGGTCGCGCAGTGCACGATTGAGAGTAGCAGCCAGGAAGTGAGAGTCTGGAACTGATCGAAGCCTTATTGGCAATCTAACAGAGGAGCGCGCTATGTTTATCAGTCAATCCGCCCACGCAACAATTCGTCCCATGGTACCATCGTCGATGCGACACCAGTTGGGTCGGAAAATCCTTGCCTTGACAGTTCCAAAAGGGGTGTGGCTCGTCGCAGGGAAGGTGTCGCTTCTTTTATGTCCGTTGTTGTTTCTCGTTAACCTCTGGCTCTCCTCCTCTGCGGAGCGGGTGGCTGTGGAGATTCTGGCAGGTGAGGAAGGTCGTTTCGTCCTCATGGACGAGCATATCAAACTCAGGGCGGAGCGGGCTCGTCTCTATTCCCCGGGCTATCTGAATGAGGTGGCTGCGAACCAGCTTGCCCTCTATGTTCCGGAAAAAAGACAGGTCACCAGGTTTTAGTGATCGGTAAGGAATGAACAGCGGTTTACAGAGAACTCGTTCTGTTTCTCGATCACAAAGAAAGAGCGAAGGCAGGCACGTGGCAACCTCAACGCGTGATCGAAAAATGAAAGAAGATGGGTAAGCAGTCGCGACGGAGGGTAAAGAAGAGCGGGCGAAAGAGAGTACTCTTTTTGTGTATGGCTCTTGTTGTTATTGCAGGACTGGTCGTTTTCTATAAACAGGAAGTAACAGGCCTGGCCCGCATGGTCTTGTCAGGGCAGGAGAAGGTGACTGAGAAAAAAAAGAATACACGTGGGACTATTTATGATCGGAAGTTCAAGGAAGTAGCGGTCTCTCTTGACCGGGTTTCTGTCTATGTAAGACCCAGAGAACTGGAAGATGTTCATGAGAGTGCCGGGCAGCTTGCCACTGTCCTGGGCATGAATGAGCAGGAGCTGTTGGAACGGTTGGATAAGGAATCTCAGCGGATCTGGTTGGCAAAAGATATCAGTCTGGAAGAAGAAAAGGCGGTGACCGATCTTCAATTGCCCGGTGTCTTCCTCAACCAGGAGCAGGTTCGCTATTATCCTTATAAGAGTATTGCTGCTCATGTGATTGGCTTTGCAGATCATAATATGGGACTGGCCGGGACGGAACATTATTATAATCGTCTCCTTGATCAGGCCAGTATCAGGCAGGATGACTTTCCCCATGTCAACCTGGAGGGTCGGAACAAGACCGGCATCAGCGGTCAGCATCTTGTCTTAACCATCGATCTGAAAATACAGGATTTTCTTGAAAAATACGTGGAAGCGCTTGCGACCTTGCATGAGGGTATGGAGATTGCAGCCCTTCTCATGGAGACAGAAACGGGCGCTATCGTTGCCAGTGCCAATCTTCCCTCCTTTGACCCGAATAGTTTCTATCAGTACAAGAAAGAATCACTGACCAATATCCTGCTTGAGCCGGTGGTTATTCCAGAGAAAATACGGGGCTTTTTCCAGGATGCGGCCTTGCTTCGGGCGGATTGGGACAGCTATGAGCAGATCTGCCCCTGGAGTATTACGGCCGGGTCTGCAGACACTGGGAGTGAGTCTCGCTTATGGGAGCAGTTGGGCTTGAGTGCTGAGCTGGATCTGGACTTTGCAGTGCAGGATGGCAGAGGCGATCTTGCCGGAGCTGAAAAAAAACCACTTTCACCTGGAGGTGAAAGTGGAAGCATGCCGGAGACGGCAACGCCAATGCAGATACTTCTTGGGCTGAACTCCCTTCTCAATGGTGGCCAGCAGGTCCTGCCGCATGTGCTTGATCGTATCCTGGAGCGCAACGGGGAACGCGAGTATTTTTTCAGCTCTTCTATTACAGGAGGTGGACAGCGTCAGCAGGTGGTGCATCCGGCCTCGGCAGAAATCTGGAAATTGTTTAAGGCTCAGGGGCAGAAAGGAGTGCTTGGTTCAGTTTTTGTTGATATCCGGGACCTCTCTTTCTTGTCGGTTCAAGGAACCCCTGCAGGCCCAGGTCTCTCGCCTTCCTCTCGCTTGCCTGACGAACGTGTGACCAGGGGCGGCGAATATCTCAGGAACAGAATGATGTTTGTCCTGCTGCCGGAAGATAAGCCGGAGCTGATTCTCATGGTGATGGTGCGTCAGCCATACCTGGAACCCTCCCTTGCCTCTGCAAAAAACATGATAGATCTTGCGGGACCGGCCGCTAAGCTTTTACCGTCAATGGTGGCCCTGCATCAGGTGCATAAAAATCTCTCTGATATGATGAGTAAGTCTGAGAAAGCAGAGATGAACTATCAGCTGGAGCAGGAAAAAAAATCTCTGGTCGAATTGAAGAGCATACTTGAACAGCACCATCCGCTCATGCCTGACCTTGCCGGAATGAGTATGAGGCGGGCCTTGCGTGTGTTGCAGGATAAAAAAATCAAGGTACGGATTGAGGGAACCGGGCGCGTTGTGGCCCAGAGTCCTACTGCAGGGACGCCACTTGGCGGGGTGAAGGAGTGTCTGCTCACCTTGAAAAAAGACGAAAAGGCTGACAGGGATTTACCTGCTAAGCCGCTGTAAAAAAATAACATGGCCATCTAAATGCCCGGAACGGCATAAGGAGCCGTATTGTGACTGAAGGAACAATAAAGCGGGACAAATAAGATGAAAAGCTGAGTGAATCATCATTGGCGATTGCTTCAAAGTCTTCTCTTATGCGAGCCTCTGTCTTGATTTTCGTAAAATTCATGTCATTCTCTGATCTCCAATGGCTTTCGTCCGTTGGTCACGATGGCAATGATGCAGTTTCTAAGCCGTGTTAAGACGTGTGCAGAATACTCAACTTTCAACCGTTATCTCTCAACCATTCTCTATGGATCAGACAAGACCTGAAAGGCAGTTCGGTGAAGCAAAGGGCCGAGAAGAATATTCTCTTCTGGGGCTGCTGGATTCGGTGGCCTATTCGCTTGTGGGTAAAAAAACGCCCGCCGCAATGATGATCTCAGGGGTGACGGTTGATTCCCGGAATGTTCAGGCTGGATCTCTCTTTGTAGCCCTTGCCGGGATGAAGACCGATGGTCATGCCTACCTGGAACAGGTGACGGCCTGCGCGGCATTGGTGGTGGAGAAAGGCAGGGTGAGGCCGGAACAGTTTGCCCATTGTGACCAGTGTGTGATTGTGGTAGAGGATAGCCACCTGGCCTATGCGCAGATCGCGGCAAATCTTTATGGAAAACCGGCAACCGGGCTGACCCTGATTGGAATCACCGGCACCAATGGCAAGACCACGGTCAGCTATCTCCTTGAGAGTGTTTTGAGGCAGTTGGGTCTGGCGGTTGGGGTCATCGGGACGGTCAATTATCGTTACCGTGATGGCAAGGGGCAGGATGTAGAGTTTCCAGCCCCTTTGACGACACCTGAACCGCTCCTGCTCCAGAGACTCCTCCGGCAGATGGCTGATGCAGGCGTGACTCATGTGATCATGGAGGTTTCCTCCCATGCCCTGGTCCAGCGTCGCCTTAGTGATCTGCAATTTGATGTGGTTGCCTTTACCAATCTTTCCCGTGATCATCTGGATTATCATCAGGACATGGATGATTATTTCGCGGCCAAGGCCCTCTTGTTTCGTGACCATTTGAAAAAGGGTGGTAAGGGCGTTATTACCCGTTCAGCAGCGCATGATTATGACGAAGAGAAAAGGGCGAGACGGCTGGTTGATCTCTGTGCGGCACAGGGTGCTCAGGTCTGGCAGTGTGGCAGGGTTGGTGAGAGTGACATCTATCCTTTGAACATCCAGTCAGGCCTGAATTTCACCACCATGACTCTGCATGTTCCGGCAGATGAAGTGACTTTCACATCCCCTCTGGTGGGAGACTTTAATGTGGCCAACCTGCAGACCGTAATGGGGATCGGGCTGGCCCTGGGGATAAAATCAAAGCCTTTGACTACTATGCTGGCCCAGGCGTCCGGGGCCCCTGGTCGTCTGCAGCGGGTGCTGCCGGCAGGGCAGGAAAAGCACTTTCGGCCGGCGGTTTTTGTCGATTATGCCCATACCCCGGATGCTCTGGAAAAGGTGCTGGCAACCCTGTCCGGCTTGCCGCATCGTCGCTTGCTCTGTGTCTTTGGCTGTGGCGGTGACCGGGACAAAGGAAAGCGGGCCCTTATGGGTGAAATAGCAGGCCGCATCTGTAATGTGGTGGTGATCACCGATGATAACCCCCGCAGTGAATCTCCTCTGGAAATTGTGGCCCAGATCGTGTCCGGCCTCCGCTTGAGCGGTATGGAAAAGCGACCGTCTTCGTGGCTCACGACCTCAGCAGGCGACGAGAAGGGATTTCTTGTTCTTCATAGCCGTGCCCAAGCCATTGTCGCGGCCATTGCCGCAGCAACAGCAGAGGACATCGTACTCATTGCCGGCAAAGGACATGAGCTGTATCAGCTTGGCCAGGATGGCAAGCGTTTTTTTGATGACAGTCTTGAGGCAAAAAGAGCATTGACGACCTGGAGGCTTGACAGTCTCAGGCAGGCGCTTGGTGGTGAGCTGGTCGGAGAGCCGCAGGGGGCAGCAGGCCTTGGGGCCGTGGTCACTGACAGCCGGAAAGTGACTGAGGGCGATATCTTTGTGGCCCTTGCCGGAGAGAGGTTTGACGGCCATGACTTCCTGCAACAGGTGGCGGCCGCCGGTGCAGGCTGCCTGGTGGTTCGCAAGGAAACAGCTCAAGAAAGTCTTCCTGCTATTCCCTGTCTGTTGGTGGATGATACGCTTCAGGCCTTAGGCGATCTGGCAGCCTATCGGCTACAGGTGATGAGGGCGGTCAGTTGCCCGCAGGTCATGGACGCCCCGATATCATATGTTTCTGGGAGCGCCCAGGCGGAAGAGCGATTGGCGCATGTGCGACCGCTGGTGGTGGGTATTACCGGCAGCTGTGGCAAGACCACGGTCAAGGAGATGACCGCGGAAATTTTTGCACAGCATTGGCAGGCGCTTGAGATGGACGTCCAGACGCCTCCTGCCCGGGTGTTGAAGACCAGTGGGAATTTCAATAATCTTATCGGCTTGCCCCTCTCTCTCCTCCCTATTGATCCAGGTCACAAGGCTGTTATTCTGGAGATGGGTATGAACCGGCTCGGTGAGATTGCCAGACTTGCCCGGATCGCTGATCCTGATATTGCCTGTATTGTCAGTATTCATGCCGTGCATCTGGAAGAGCTGCATACCATAGAAGGTGTTGCCAGGGCCAAGGAGGAGCTGTTTGCCGGAAGCGGCGAGGGCAGTACCCTGGTGGTGAATCTGGATGATCACCGGGTGCGGGCCTGCGCCGAGAAGTATCAGCAGAAAAAGGTTTTTTATGCAGCAGGTGAAGAAGGTATGCGCTACCACCCTCAGGTCTGGGCCTCTGACATATCTAAAGAGGGGGCTGCCGCCCAGAGTTTTGTCCTCCATATTACAGGTGAGGTCGCCGGTGAGGTCGCAAGGGAGGAGGTTGCTGTCACCCTGCATATTCCAGGCGTTCATAATATCTCCAATGCTGTGGCGGCAGCAGCTATTGCACATGCCGCAGGTCTAGGAATAAAAGAGATCGCAGCTGGCCTTGGCGCCTTCCGCTCTGCTGATAAACGGATGCAGATTGTGAAAGGGAAGGGTGGCTTGTCTATTCTAAACGATACTTATAACGCCAACCCGGCCGCAATGCGGGCAGCTCTTGCGACCTTTGGCCATCAGGAGGGGGAAAGACGGGTGGCCATTCTGGGAGATATGCTGGAGCTGGGAGCAAGCAGCGCCGAGGCCCATCGGCAAGTGGGGGCGTATGCGGCAGGACAGGGGCTTGAGTATCTGGCGCTGGTCGGAAATTTTGCTGCTGAAACTGCGACCGGGGCGAGGGAGGCCGGCATGGATAGTCGGCGGATCAGGATCTTCGAGGAAAAGAAGGAGGTCGTGGCCTGGATCGAAGGGCTCTTGGCCGCGAACCAGTTGCAGGCTGGTGACTGGCTGCTGGTCAAAGGTTCAAGGGGTATGCAGCTTGAAGCAGTGGTGGAGCAATTGGCAATCGTTGGTGACTAATTGTTGCATTTTTGATCATCTTGTTACGGTTCCTTATGTCGTTCTTACCATATTAATGGTAAAGTATTTTTTTTGAATTGCTCTTAATGAACTTATAATCTTTACGTCAAAAACTGCCTGCTGCGTATCACCTGACACCAATCGATGAATGCTTAAAACTTAACGATTTTAAAAAAAACTTTATTTATGTTTTACCATCTTCTCTATCCACTGCATACGACCTTCAGCAGTTTTAATATCTTCCGCTATATCACCGTACGTTCCATTGGCGGGGCGCTGACGGCCTTTCTCATTGTGATTATTCTGGGGCCGATGTTTATCAGGGCCTTGCGCCGTTTCCAGATTGGACAGGTGGTGCGGGACGATGGACCAGAGACCCATCTGGCAAAGCAGGGGGTGCCCACCATGGGCGGGGTGTTGATCCTGTCTGCCATTACCTGTTCCACATTGCTGTGGGCCAGACTCGATAATCCCCTTGTCTGGTTGCTGCTCTTTGTCACCCTTTTTTTTGGCATGATTGGCGGCATTGATGATCTGAAAAAGGTTCGCAAAAAAAATACCAAGGGATTGAGCGCTAGATGGAAATTGATCCTGCAGGTTGGAGGTGCTTCCGTGGTTGGCCTGTTTGTGCTTCTGCATCCTGGATTTGATGGCCATTTGAGTGTCCCTTTTTTTAAAAATATCAGTCCTGACCTTGGCTGGTTCTATATTGTCTTTGCGGTACTGGTGATTGTCGGATCCTCCAACGCGGTGAATCTTACTGATGGTCTGGATGGACTGGCCACAGGCCCAACTGTTATCTCAGGGGCTGTCTATCTTATCTTTTCCTATCTGGCCGGACATGTCGTGCTGGCGAATTATCTGCAGATTCCCTTTGTGCCGGGGGCAGGCGAACTGGCCATCTTCTGCGGGGCCATGGTTGGGGCCTGCCTTGGATTTTTGTGGTTTAATGCCTATCCGGCCCAGGTCTTCATGGGCGATGTGGGCTCCCTGGCGCTCGGTGGAGCCTTGGGGGCGGTGGCCATTATTATCAAACAGGAGATCCTGCTGGCCATAGTGGGCGGGATCTTTGTCATGGAGGCATTGTCAGTCATCCTGCAGGTGGGCTATTTTAAGATGACCAATGGCAAACGGATCTTCCTCATGGCCCCTTTTCATCATCATTTTGAGAAAAAAGGCTGGCATGAGTCAAAGGTGGTGGTCAGGTTCTGGATCGTCTCTATCATCCTCGGCCTTGTTGCCATTGCCACCTTGAAGCTGCGCTGATGACCATTCAAGATAATAAAGCGGTTGCTGATCATGGTCACTCTTTATCCAGCCCTGGAGCAAGCGACACCGAGCCAGCCCTGGCCTGCGTCGCAGTGATGGGGCTGGGGGTCTCCGGCCGGGCGGCGGTGCGTTATCTGCTGTCGCAGGGCGTGAGGGTGTCGGTTTCTGACGCCAGGGATACTCAGTGTTTGCAGTCATCAGATCTGGCATTTTTGGCAGGGCAGGGAGTGGAGTACGAATGTGGAGGGCATACACTGGCTTTTCTCAGGCGGGCAGATCAGGTTCTGGTCAGTCCCGGAATCAGTCAGGATCTGGACGTGCTGCAACAGTTGCGAGCCCTCGGGATTCCAGTGCTGGGTGAATTGGCCGTGGCAGCGCCGCTCATCAACAAACCGGTGGTGGCCATAACCGGCACTAACGGCAAGACCACGGTAACTGCCCTGATATGCGAGTTGCTGCAACGGGCCGGGAAAAAGGTCTTTGTCGGTGGCAATATCGGCACGTCACTCTTTGACTATCTGATGAGTCCTGAAGATGTGGATGTGCTGGTCCTTGAACTCTCTAGTTTTCAGCTGGAGGCAGCGGGTTCCTTTAAAGCCGATGTGGCGATTCTGCTCAATGTGACCCCCGATCACCTCGATCGCCATGGCAGCATGGAGGCGTATGCCGCGGCCAAGATGAAGATCTTTTCCGGCCAGGGGCAGAATGATACGGCGATCCTCAGTGGAGATGATCAGCGTTGCCGATCCCTGTCGGCAACGCTTGGGGGTCAGCGGTTGCTGCTTTTTGGTCATGGTACGGATTGTCAGGCACGAATTGAGGAACATGGCGTTCTCCTTAAGTGGCAGGGCAGGGAAGAGTTGTATGACCTTACGGGATCCATGCTTGACAATGCAACCGGCCTATTGAACAGCGCGGCCGCCATCCTTGCCGCACGCAGCCTTGGTTGCGACCGGGAGGCGATAGCACAGGGGCTGGCTGCTTTTCAGGTGGCGGCGCACCGGATGGCGTGGGTGGGAGAGGGCGCGGGGGTCTCCTATTATGATGACTCCAAGGCCACCAATACCGGGGCCGTTCTCAGTGCCCTGGCCAATTTTCCCGGTAATGTGATCCTTATTGCCGGAGGCCGGGATAAGGGAGATGATTATACCCTGCTGCGCGAGAGTGTTGGGAAGAAGGTGCGCTGTCTGATCC
>JANZPQ010000102.1:0-8140 GCA_038040945.1 Desulfobulbaceae bacterium
GATGGTAAAAGACCTGCGTGACAAAACTGGTGCAGGGATGATGGATTGTAAAAAGGCACTGAGTGAGAATGCAGGTGACATGGAAAAGGCCGTTGATTTTCTACGTCAGAAGGGTCTTGCGGTTGCAGCCAAAAGAGCTGGGCGTGCCACCAGTGAAGGTGTTGTTGAAACCTATATCCATGCCGGTGGTAAATTAGGGGTCATGGTAGAACTCAACTGCGAAACTGATTTTGTTGCTAAAACCGATGATTTTCTCGCCTTTGCCCGTGACGTTGCCATGCACATCGCCGCTGCAAATCCTGTCTCCTTATCCAGAGAAGATGTCCCTGCTGATATTGTTGAAAGAGAGCGGCAGATTTATGTGCAGCAAGCTCTTGATTCTGGAAAGCCTGCAAACATTGCTGAAAAAATGGTTGTCGGCAAGATTGACCGTTTTCTCTCCGAGATTTGCCTGCTCGATCAGCCATGCGTGAAGAATCCCGACAAGACCATTCAGGAATTGATGACTGAACTTGTCGGAAAAATGGGTGAAAATATTTCCATCAGACGTTTCGCCCGCTTTCAAGTTGGTGTATAAATAGGTATGTTCTACTGATCAATAAAAGCCTTGTCTTTTATTGATCAGCCTCCTTTCTGATTATGGTCTGATTTTTTTTTTTTGACCTGCCTTCTTCTCTCGTCTCATTTTTATGCATTTATCGGAATGCAAAGGAACATTCATGCAGATACAGTATAAAAGAATTTTGCTGAAACTGAGTGGTGAGGCCCTGATGGGTGAAGATTCCTTTGGTATCAATACAGGTGTTATTGATTATGTGGCAGCCGAGATAAAAGAACTTGTTGCTCTGGGTGTTGAGCCCGGGGTGGTGATTGGTGCTGGTAATATCTTTCGCGGTGTTGCAGGGGCTAGCAAGGGAATGGATCGAAGCACGGCTGATAATATGGGAATGCTGGCAACGGTTATTAACAGTCTTGCTCTGCAGGATGCCCTGGAGCGGGTTGGAGTCGTGACCAGAGTGATGTCGGCCATTCCCATGCAATCAGTCTGTGAGCCCTATATACGTCGGAAGGCCATCCGCCATCTTGAAAAAGGTCGGGTAGTGATTTTCGCCGGAGGTACTGGGAATCCTTTTTTTACTACTGATTCAGCCGGGGTCCTCAGGGCCTTGGAGATTGATGCTGATATAGTAATCAAGGCCACGAAGGTTGATGGTATCTATGATAAAGATCCGGTTGGAGCGCCAGATGCAGTCAAATATGATCGTTTGACCTATGATACTGTATTGCAGGATGGCTTGCAGGTTATGGATGCTGCTGGTATTGCCTTGGCCAGGGATGATAATAAACCAATCCTGGTCTTGAATATGAATAAAAAGGGGAATATCCTGAAGGCCATTTGCGGTGAAAAGGTTGGAACCCTGGTAACGGTTTGAGTTTGCTACGGAAGAGACACTAAGCAGGAGAAGAACTGATGAGTGAAGCACTTATGGAGATGGATGACAAGATAGAGAAGAGCATTGAGGCCTTCAGGCATGAACTTTCAAAGGTGCGTACGGGTAGAGCCTCTCTTTCCTTGCTGGAAGGGATATCGGTCAATGCCTATGGCAGCGATATGCCTTTGAGCCAAGTTGGATCTATGACCATTCCTGAAAGTCGGATGATTGTCATTACCCCCTGGGATCCCCAGATGCTGCCCGCCATCGAAAAGGCCATTCTCAAGTCTGATGTCGGCCTGACCCCTGCCAATGATGGCAAGATGATTCGTCTTTCTATTCCGCAACTTACCGAAGAGCGGCGGAAGGAGATGGTCAAGCTGGTCAAGAAGATTGCCGAAGAGATTCGTATTGCTGTTCGCAATATTCGTCGTGAAGCCATTGATGTCTTGAAAAAACAGAAAAAAGATAAAGAGATATCTGAGGATGACCTGTTTAAGCTACAGGATGAGGCTCAACAGAAGACGGATGCTTCGATGAAGTTGATTGATACGATTACCGCTGCCAAGGAAAAAGAAGTGATGGAGGTATAGTCGCTGGATGTTCAGTGATAAGTGTCCATATCCTACCATGTATGCCCGTCGTATTCGAAAGAGTCCGGGATGTAACTGTCTTCTAACGGCTACTGAATCCATTGTGCCGGCATCTTAGCTCTTTAAGGTCTCCTGTCTCTTATGTCTCAAAATCCTGTTATTGATCCCGCACGCATTCCTCGTCATGTTGCCATTATAATGGATGGGAATGGCCGATGGGCACAGCACCGCCATCAGCCGCGTCTGTTTGGACATAAGGCCGGAGTTGAATCGGTGCGGGAAGTGGTTGAGTCCGCTCGGAAAATCGGGATTGAGGTCTTGACCCTGTATGCCTTCTCATCAGAAAACTGGAAGCGACCGGCCAGTGAAGTCAGTGGCCTGATGTCTTTTCTCAAGACTTACATCCAGACTGAACTGTCGAGGATGTTGCAGAATAATATTCGTTTGACCTGCATCGGCGAACTGGAACGACTGCCAATCGAAGTACGTGAGGTGCTTGAGCGTGCTCAAGCAGAGACTGCGCTGAACAATAAACTGGTTCTCAACCTTGCCCTGAGTTATGGCTCTCGCTCTGAATTGACCAGAGCAATGAAAAAGATTGCTGCGGCCTGTTCCGCCGGGACCCTCAGTCCCGGGGAGATCACCGAAGAGTTGATCAGCGGGTATCTTGATACGGCAGGAATGGTTGATCCTGACCTTGTGATTCGTACCGGCGGAGAGGCCAGGTTGTCAAATTTTTTACTCTGGCAGGCATCGTACAGCGAGATTTATTTTACCGATGTGATGTGGCCGGATTTTCGGACCGATGCCTTTTTAAAAGCCATTGCCGATTTCCAGCAACGTGAAAGGCGTTTTGGCAGAACCTCCGCCCAACTGCATACTGATTAACAGCCATGCCGGATCTCCGGCACACTCCAGGATGAAATCTCCGGTTGGATGATCTGCCTCCGGCCGCTGCTTTCATGAAAAAATATGAATCGATTGATTCCAGGTCTTGCCCTTATTCTCTGTTGGTTGCTCTTGCTCCTCTATGGTTCCTTCCCCTTGTTTTTCCCGGTTATAGCTCTGGTTGTCTTGATTGGCGGCCTGGAATATGCCAGGATGGCCTTTCCTGAAAAGGGTGGTGCCTTTCGTTTTTCCTTTGCCGCGCTTGCCCTCCTCCCTTCCCTGTGCATCGGCCTTTTCCCTTCCCTTGGACTTACAGGCGGCCTCCTTCTTTCATTTCTTCTTCTGACCTGCCATATCCTTTATTCTTACAGCAAGATAGAAGACGCTTTGTCGTTTTTCAGCCGGGCCCTCTTCGGAGTCTGTTATGTCGGATTTCTCGGTGCTCATCTGTTACTTCTCTATCAGTTGCCAGAGGGAAGCAGCTGGATCCTGGTGCTTACCGCGATTACTGCCGGCTCTGATTCTGGGGCCTATTACTGTGGTCGAGCCTTTGGGAAACATAAGCTTTGTCCTCTGGTAAGCCCCAATAAAACGGTTGAGGGGGCAATCGGTGGGCTTGTGGCCGCTGTGGCCGTGGCTGTGCTAATGGTCATGCTACTGAGCTTGCAGGTGAACTGGTTTTTTTTGGTGCCAGCGGCGATCCTCCTGACCGGAGTCGGCATAGTCGGAGATCTTACCGAGTCCATCATTAAAAGGGCAACGGGTACCAAGGATTCCGGGACTCTGCTTGGCGGGCATGGCGGCGTTCTTGATCGGGTCGATTCACTCCTCTTTGCCGCCCCTGTTCTCTATTATCTGTTGCTCATCTATCAGGGTGGCTCCGTGGTGCTTCCATGAAGGTCCTTTCACTCTTAGGATCGACGGGATCTATTGGCAGGGGCGTACTCGATGTGGTCAGGCAGTTTCCAGGCCAGTATGCTATAGCAGGGCTAGCAGCCGGCAGGAATGTGGAGCGGCTCTGCAGGCAGGTGCTGGAGTTCTCGCCGGAACTGATTTCCGTGCTCGACGAAGAGCATGCCGGTCGGCTCAGGACTCTGCTGCCGGCACGCTATCATGACCGTATCATGTGGGGAGCTGAGGGCAATGTCCAGGTGGCAGCCCTTGATTCAGCTGCCATGACCGTCTCAGCCATAGTCGGTGCCGCCGGATTGTTGCCGACCCTGGCGGCAATCGAGGCCGGTAAGGATGTAGGGCTTGCCAATAAGGAAACTCTGGTCATGGCCGGCAAGCTGGTTATGGCTGCTGTCAGGCGCAAGGGAATTCAACTTCTGCCTGTGGACTCAGAACACAGCGCCATCTTTCAGGCCCTGGAGGCCGGGCGTAAGGAGGATGTGGCCAAGATTATTCTCACTGCCTCCGGAGGGCCGTTTCTTGCCAAGAGTGCAGAGGAACTTCACCAGGTTACCCCTGATCAGGCCCTTGCGCACCCCAACTGGAATATGGGGAGAAAAATTTCTATCGACTCGGCAACCCTCATGAATAAAGGACTTGAGGTTATTGAGGCCAAATGGCTCTTTGATGTCCCTGTTGATGCCATAGAGGTCGTGGTGCATCCGCAATCCATTGTTCATTCCCTGGTGGAATTTCAGGATGGATCGGTTGTGGCCCAACTGGGGATTCCGGACATGCGTATTCCCATTGCCTATGCCCTTTCCTATCCCAAAAGATTGCCCCTGACCCTTAAACCTCTGCAACTCACCCAATGCGGGAACCTGCAGTTTCAGGAACCTGATTATGGACGTTTTCCGGCGCTTGCTCTCGCCTACCATGCCCTGCGCCAAGGGGGAGTGATGCCGGCGGTTCTGAATGCTGCCAATGAAGTGACGGTAGAGGCCTTTCTCTGTGGCAGGCTCACCTTTCCCGGCATGATCGAAACTGTTGCCAAGGTGCTCGAGAAGGTTCAGGGCGGCAGCGAAGACTCGCTTGACGATATCCTGGCTGCTGATTCCCGGGCAAGGCTGGAGGCCGAACGGCTTGTCTCTCAATTTAACTCATAAGGAATTATTCCTGAAATGAATACTGTGGTCTCTTTTATCATTGTCCTTGGCCTGCTTATTTTCGTTCATGAGCTGGGTCATTTTCTCTTTGCCAAGCTGTTCAAGGTAAAGGTGCTCAAATTTTCTCTGGGTTTCGGCCCGAAAATATTTGGCAGAACGTATGGCGAAACTGAATATCTGATCAGCGCCTTTCCTCTTGGCGGTTATGTGAAGATGTTTGGCGAAAATCCGGACGAACAGGATGTCGTCAATGATGATCAGCATGGATCTTTTGCCCATAAATCTGTGTGGAAACGTTTTTTTATTGTCCTGGCTGGGCCGGTCTTTAACCTTTTATTTGCGCTTGTGCTTTTTTGTGGCCTTTTTGTGGCCATTGGCGTTCCTGATTCTCAAGATACAACCACTATCGGCCAGGTGAGCGAGAAATCACCGGCGGCAGAAGCGGGTCTTATGGCCGGGGATACCATCGAACAGATCAATGGGCGTCCTGTGACCGGCTGGCTTGATATCCTGAACAGTGTCAAGGAGAGTGGTGGGGAATCACTTACTCTCCAGCTGAAGCGCGGGACGGAGCAGATACGAGTGGTCGTTGTTCCGGCCATTGACAGCGTGAAAAATGTTTTTGGCGAGGTGACCGAGAAGCGCTACATGATCGGGGTTGTCAAGGCCGAAGCCCTTGTCTATGAGCAGGTGGGTGTGATGAAGGCCATCCAGGCGGCAGGCGCCCAGACCTGGATGTATATCTCACTGACCGTTCTCGGCTTTGTCAAGATCATTCAGAGGGTGATTCCCATGTCAGAACTTGGGGGGCCTATCCTCATTGCCCAGCTTGCCGGCCAGCAGATGGCAGCTGGCTGGATTCATCTTGTCTATTTCATGGGGCTGCTCAGTGTCAATCTTGGCATCTTGAACCTGCTGCCCATTCCGGTACTTGATGGCGGCCATCTCGTCTTTCTAGGCGTAGAGGCAGTTCGGCGTAAGCCTTTGTCTGAACGTGTGCAGATCGTTGCCCAACAGATTGGTATGCTCCTGCTCGGCTCGCTTATGATTTTTGTCTTCTATAATGATCTGTTCAGGATATTTACCAAATGAGCAATAATTTGCCCCTGATCCTGGCCATTGATACTGCCACTAGTTGCAGTTCGGTGGCCTTGACTCGGGGCAGTGTGACAGACGGTCAGATACTGGCTTCTCTTTCCTTGAACAGCAGTGTAACCCACTCCCGACGTCTGTTGACAGCCATTGATTGGTTGCTTGCTGAGAGCGAAATGAATTGGCAGGCCGTTGACGGTCTCGCCGTCAGTCTAGGACCCGGGAGCTTTACCGGATTGCGTATCGGCATGGCCACGGTCAAGGGACTGGCAACAGCCACCCATAAACCCTTGTTGGGGGTATCGACCCTCGATGCCTTGGCCTTGAACTGTACAGGCGTGAAATTGATTTGTGCAGTGCTTGATGCCCGGAAAAAAGAGGTTTATACCTGCTTTTATCGTTACGACTCTCAGGGGATTCCCCGCCGCGCTGGAGCGATCCGGGTAATCAGCCCACAGAGACTGGTAGCAGATATTGATCAACCAGTGTTGTTTGTTGGCGACGCAGTCATGCTCTATGGCGATCTCTGGCAGGAGGCCTTAGGGGCGTGGTTCATAAGCGCCCCAAGGACGCTGCATTACCCGTGTGCCGGCGCCCTTGGCCTGCTGGCAGGTGAGATGCTGCAGCTGAATCAGTGCCTTGATCTCCCCACGGCTGTCCCTTTGTATGTTCGGGCCTCTGACGCTGAGCTGAGTTTGGGAGCCTCTGTGAAATAGGCTTTATCTTATTGCTCAGCTTCTCGGTGGTAAAAATACAGGGGATTCAAATTATAAGATGAATTTTTTTGTCGAAGAAGTGTAAACCGTAGGGGACAGGATCATGATTTTGCGGCGGCAGACCAGGGAAATACGGATTGGCGATGTGGTGGTGGGCAACAACAGTCCCATTACGGTGCAGTCGATGACCAATACCGATACCCGAGATGTTGACGCAACCGTGGCCCAGATCCATGCACTCGAACAGGCGGGCTGTGAACTGATCCGGGTTGCCGTCCTTGATCTCGAGGCGGCAGCTGCCCTTTCCCAGATTCGTGCGTCGATCTCCATCCCTCTGATCGCCGATATCCACTTTGATCATCGCCTGGCTGTGGCTGCCATGGAAAATGGCGCCCAGGCTATCCGTATCAATCCAGGCAATCTTGGTGGCCCTGCCAAACTGGCTCGGGTTGTGGCTGCGGCCAAGATTCATCGGGTTCCGATACGGGTAGGGGTTAACAGTGGTTCCATTGAAAAGGATCTGCTTAAAATCCATGGCTATCCCACCCCGGAAAACCCCACCGCCCTCATCGAGAGTGCCCTCCGTAATGTCCGTCTGCTCGAAGATCTGGGCTTTTATGAGATCAAGATCTCCATCAAATCCTCTGATACCCTGACCACAGTGAGTGGGTATCAGACCCTTGCCCAAAAAACAGATTACCCCCTTCATCTTGGTGTCACTGAGGCCGGAGGTCTCATTGCCGGTACCGTAAAGTCCAGCGTGGCTCTTGGTATCCTGCTTTATCAGGGGATTGGAGACACCTTCCGAATTTCTCTGACCCGGGACCCGGTCGAAGAGATTCGGGTGGGCTTTGAGCTCCTTCGCTCTCTCAAGATCCGTGAGCGCGGCCCGGAACTCATCTCCTGCCCCACCTGCGGTCGTACCCAGATCGATCTCTTCACCCTGGCCGGTGAGGTTGAGCGTTACGTGCAGACCATGAAAAAACAAATCAAGGTGGCGGTCATGGGTTGTGTGGTCAATGGCCCCGGTGAAGCAAAAGAGGCGGATATCGGAGTTGCCGGTGGCAACGGGGTGGGGATTATTTTTAAGAAAGGGAAAATCTACAAGAAGGTAAAAGAAGAAGAACTGCTTGCAGTTTTCCTTCATGAGTTAAAACTGATAGAAGAAGAAACGATAGATAATAAGTTGTAAGTAGAATAACTCACTACTCACTCTTCACCATATTTTAGAAGTTAAAGGTAAAAAAATAGATGCGTTACTCACAGACTTTTATTCCGACACTCAAGGAAACGCCTGCCGAGGCGGAGGTGGTTAGTCATCGCTTGCTGCTCAGGGCCGGCTATATTCGGAAATTGTCGGC
>JANZPQ010000103.1:0-5979 GCA_038040945.1 Desulfobulbaceae bacterium
CTATTTTCACGGTGACAATCGGGAAGAGGGCAGGGATGATGAAAATCTTTCCGCCCATAATCTGCTGGAAAATCTCTGCACCAAGGCCTCCGGAGCCCTTGCCCTGCAATGGCTTTTGCATCGTGCGGCTCTGGGACCCGAGAAAATAGACTTTATCATCAGTTGCGGGGAGGAGGCCTGCGGTGACCGTTATCAGCGCGGTGGCGGAGGAATGGCCAAGGCCATGGGGGAGATGTGCGGCTGCGAAAATGCCTCGGGCATGGACATCAAAAACTTCTGTGCGGCCCCGGCAAATGCGTTGATCACGGCCGCGGCCCTGGTCAGCTCCGGGGTCTATCGTCGAGTGGCAGTGGTCGGTGGCGGCTCGCTGGTAAAACTGGGAATGAAGTTTCAGGCCTTTCTCGGCCAAAACATGCCCATCCTCGATGATTGTCTCGCCTCCATGGCCTTTCTGGTGACAGCCGATGACCGGAAAAGCCCCTGGATCAGAATCGGACAGGGAGCCACAGGCACTGTTCCCATCAATGCCTCCACCACCGATGAACAGGTCTTTCTGCACTATCTTCTGCACCCCCTGCAAAATTTAGGACTGAACTGCCGGCAGATCGACAAGTACGCGCCCGAGCTGCACAATCCCGAGATCATGGAATTTTCCGGCGCTGGAGATGTTGCCGGGAAAAATTACCGGAAGATTGCGGCCACGGCCGTGATGGCCGGACATCTCGATAAGGCGGAAATGAAGGAGTGGATCAAAAAGATCTCCATGCCGGGTTTTGCACCCACCCAGGGCCACATTCCCTCTGCTGTTCCTTACATCGGTCATGCCATGCTGGCAATGGAGGCTGGAAAGATGGAACGGACAATGTTCCTGGCCAGGGCCAGTCTTTTTCTCAATCGCTGCACCAGGCTCCTGGATGGAGTTTCTTTCATCCTCGAACGCAATCCCTATCCCAAAAGGCAGGAGGAGTAACTGTCATGTTGAAGCACAAGAAGGTCATCGTTTTTGGAGAGCGGGATGACATTTCCGGCAATACGGTCAGCATCTGTCTGCAGGCAGCCGGGGCCGAGATCGTGTACGAGAGTACCGCCTGTTTCGTCTGAACCGCGGCCGGAGCCGTAG
Organism: Desulfobulbaceae bacterium; assembly: GCA_038040945.1. Lineage (GTDB taxonomy): Bacteria > Desulfobacterota > Desulfobulbia > Desulfobulbales > Desulfocapsaceae > UBA2270. The sequence goes on from JANZPQ010000103.1 coordinate 1,121, forward strand.
GTCTTACGGTTCAGGAAGAAGTCAAAGCCCTGGCAGAAAAATATGGCAGGGAAGAGTTGCTGGTGGTCTTCGGGATCAATCAGCCTTCCACCCTGAAGATAATGAGCAAGACTTTTCGCAGCGGTGATCCAAGTTTTGCCGGACCGCTGGCGGGTATTGGACTGGGATTAAAAAGTTATCACATTCTGGAACTCCAGGAATATATCCCGGAACCGGTATGGACGCGGGAAATGGGACTCGCTGAACTCGAGATCGACGAGGAGAGTCGGCAGGAGATCCTGCGGATCATGGAAGAGAGCAGACAATAACACTCCTGCAACCCCCAAGAACCTTTTGCCTATCCATCCCAGAGGGGGGAACCCCTTCACTCTCTAGCTGAAAACGGTCTGTTCGCTGATCGGGACGGTCAGGGCCTGCAGTGCCTTCAGGACCAGTTCCCGGCGCAGTGATTTCTCTTCTTCCCTGCTTTTCAGCGGATCTCCGAAAGGATGGGGAATGGCCACGGTTGGTATAATGCGATTTGCTCCTACGGTTTTTGAAATGGGGACAATTGAACAGGCGTGCGCCACCGGCAGGCCCATTCGTTCAATCTCTTTAGCGATCGTTGCCCCGCAACGAGTGCAGGTGCCTCAGGTGGAGGTCAGGATCACTCCCTGCACCCCGTCAGCGACCAGTGTTTGCCCGATGTCACGTCCGAATCCCCTGGCCTTGGCAACAGAGGTGGCGTTTCCCACTGTGGCATAGTAGTACGGATGCAGACTGGCAAAAACTTTTTCCGTCAACAGCTCGCGCACCACATCCAGGGGCAGTACTCGATTGGGATCCTGGTTGGCGTAGGTGGGATCGTAGCCGCCATGGATGGATTGATAGCCTTCCGGACTAAGCGCGGCAACGTCTTTGATGGAATAGGTGCCGAAGCGGCTGGCGCTTGCCGATTCAATTCTGTCGGGATTACCCCGGGGGACAATGCCGCCGGAGGTGACAAGGGCGATTCTGGCCCGGCTCAGGTCGCTCAAGGGTGCTGCCGGCGGTACCCGATCAAAACTGGGCATCGCATATTCGGTCTGATAAGGCAGACCTGCAATCTTGTGCAGCAACATCTCCACTGCCCGTTCAGCCCCGCTTTTTTCGGCAAAATAATTCTGCCGCCTGCCTTGGAGTATATAGTTGTCCTCTTCCGGAACCAAGGGCAGGTGATGGATGAGCTTTTTCCCCAGGGCCAACATCCTTTGCAGTCCCTCCTCCATGCCCATGACATCCTTGTCGGCCACTCCAATCACTACCTCTTGCCGGTACTCAGCCACCGCTGGATTGTCTCCGGATGCATGGAGGTGACAGCAGGAAGACCAAACTCCTGTTGCACCGCCTTGCAAATGGCAGCGCAGCCGATACCGTAACGTCCTGCCAAAAATGCAGGACCCGCCAGCAGGAGATGAGGGGCGTCAGCTCCGGCAAAGTCAATGCTGCTCCTCAACAGGGCAAGAACTTTGGCCACCGCAACATCGGACTTCTCGGCAATATAGTTGTCCCCAAAGACAATAGTTTTGACCACCTTCACCTCGGGAAAGCGTTGTTGCAGCAGGATGGCAGGACCCCTGGGGCCATCGAAGATGCAGGGAGGGTGATCGGCCTTGTCCTCGCCTCCCAGGCCGCCAAAAAACTGATTGAGACAATAAATGATCCGGTACGGAGATTCCATGGTCATATTTCCCTGCAGCTAAGCGTCTGTGCGCCGAGTTCATTGGTGGCGCCGATGATCCCCTGCAATTCAATTTCAAGACTGCCGTCAGCATGGAGACTTTGGGGGTAGGCTCCTGCCAGCCGGCTGAGATCAGAGATCGGTCCGAGGATGACAGCCTGGGGAGGGAGCAGCAATCGTTCGTTGGCGTTCCCCACCGAAACAACCGCATCTGCCTCGGCAGTGGTGTCTGCCAGAGATTGTGAACAGCCATCCGCACCCGCAAATTCATCACTGATCGCCACGGTCTTGACTCCCCTCTCTTCAAATTTTCTGATAAGCATCATCTGGTCAGCATCAGGATTCCCGAAACCTTCCTTAGAGAGGATAATTCCCTGGAGATGCAGATTGCCTGCTAGCTCAATAACCTTGGCGGCTGCTTCTTCTTTCTGGGCAAGCCTCACCGGTTCGCAGGTGAGGAGCACACCAACAAAATTCAGATCCCTGCCATGGCGGCGGAAAAGCTCAAGGATGATCGGATTGTTCTGATGGTGCCAGGTGGTGTTTTTATCGCAGGCCGAGACACAGTTACCCGAAGTGACGGCTCCATCCAGGAGGAGATGGGGCTCGATATACAGAGGCAGGCCGTCGCCGGCATTTTTCCCCCAGAGGTAGGAATCGTGCAGGAGCCCTTGAGTCAAAAGGGGGTAGACATAGGCAATGCGGGGGAGAAGGGGATCAACAGGGCTCGAAAGAGGGGCAAAGCTTTCTTCTTTGTCGGGCCGTTGACAAAGAACCGCCCTCCCAAGAAATTCCGCAGCAGCAAGTCCGGTCTCTCTGACACACTCCTCATGCTCCTGGGCGGTCAGTTTTTTGCTGACCCCTATTTCGAGAACCAGGTTGAATGTTTCTGCAAAAGGAGAATAATAGGCCCCGGCACCACTCATGTCGATAATGCCTTCCTGGAAGCCGACGATTTTACCGCAGGTGACAACGGTGACATTGCTCAACACCTGCCGCAGGCCAGCACCTGAGCACTCTCCCTTGGCTTTAGACCAGGGTTGAATAACATCTTTAACACAGAGTATCCGTACGGATTCTCCAGGCCTTGCCAGGGAGATGACAAGTTTGTCTATCCTGGTGTCGCGTTCCAGAAGGAATGTGCGCAGGCCATTTTCTTCTACAGTCAGACTGTGGTCACGGAGACACCATTCTCTGCCAAACTTCAGGTCACGAATCCATGTCCTGCCTATGGTCAACATCCCTTTCTCCTGTCAGTAACGGGAATCGGTCCAGGAGGACACAGATCTGTAACGGCAGACCTTGGCCTTCAAGCTCTCTTCTAAAAGTATACGACAGGAGGAGAGCGAATGTCAAAAGCGACAGTGATCCTTCCCTTAAAATCTGGACAACGAGTCTGAGAATTTGTGGGAATTTGGGTAGAGTAGGAAGCTGATTTACCAATCACAGGCAAGGACTTTTATTTGACGCCTCGCCGCACGCTTTGATCATTTAAAGGCCGCAAAGCATGTAGCCTAGAATTGGCTGGCATTTGTTTTTGCAGCCGGGATAGAATTCTTTGTGAAACCTTGTCGAAGCTTTGTTTTCCCTGCCAAAGTAGAATTCGCTCAGTCCGAGAGGCGTCAGCCCTTTTTGGGCGGCGTCGTGGAGAAGTTTTGGGGCACAGCAGTCGCCGGATCCGGTGGGGATTCCCCGGTCTTCATAAAAGACATTCAGGATGGAACGCTGATTACCTTTGAAGTTTTGCAGTTGATACAGATCCTGAAAGACACCCATCATGGATTGGGAATATGTCCTCCGCTTTTTCTTTGCAAGGTCCAGCGCTTTAAATGCCTCCTTCATCTGCCTGCGGCAATCTTTCTGTACCGCACGACCACCAGAACGCATGGCTTCTTCGAATGTTAGTGTACACTGGTCTGCTTTTTGTTGGCAGGACTCAATATCGTCAGTCATTTGCTGGACCGCCGACTCGATTTCTGCCATCATCCGGGAGTATCCATCCAGATCAAAAGTCGGTGGCACCCAGCCCTCTGCTTGCCAGCGTGTATTGAACTGTCCGGAAAATGCACGAAGCACTACGGTATTTCCATCGGCATCGACACATTCCAACACCCCAAACATCTGTCCGCCTCTTTTTTCCCAGAGGCAGTCTGTGGAAAATATTGGCTCCGGATCTGGTCGGTGAAAGTCAATCCGTTTGTTCTGCTCGAGTTCTGCCATCAGCTCCAGAGCATATTTGCGGCTGTTTCCCACCGTCAGATAATGAACCTCATCACAATCGGTGCAATACCCGTAGCAGGTCGCGTCTTTGGGAAGAGCAGTAATCAACTGGTCTATATCGGCACTGTTTTTCATGGCAACCATATGATCCGGCAAAATACTTAGAACAGAGGTTCCGAGTTAAATTCGAGACTCTCACCAGATCTTGGGTGAGCAAAGGAAAGATAGCAGGCATGTAGCTTCAGCAATCCCGGGCCGGTTCCAGTTCCGTAGAGCGGATCGCCGACAATAGGAATTCCGAGACCGTGTTCGGAAGCGGAGTGAACCCTGAGCTGATGGGTTCTTCCGGTGATAGGTGTAAACTCGATTCGTGTTTTGCCATCTTTTACCAGGAGTTTTTTCCAGTGGGTAATTCCCACCTTTCCGTGAACAGGATCATAAATTTGATGAGGTCTATTGTCAATATCGAGGCGAAAAGGAAGTTCGACGATACCCTCCTCGCCATCTAATTCGCCGTCAAGAATGGCGATATAGCGTTTAGTTACCTCGCGCTCCTGAAACTGAAGAGAGATGTTGCGATGTGCCTCTTTGGTTCGAGCGACCACCAACAACCCCGAAGTGTCCATATCAAGGCGGTGAACTGAGGGCTGTTCGATGCAGCCCGGATACCGTGCTTTCACCCGCTCGCTGACACAATCCAGGTTGTCCGGACCACGCCCGGGAACCGAGAGCAGCCCACTGGGCTTTACTACCACGACAAATTCGGGTTCTTCGTGAATTACGTGCATTTCTTTCATAGAAGGGGGGAAGTCTTTGCTCGACCCTTGATGGTCGTCAATGAGCAAAGCAAAGACTTGATAATCATTTTTACCGTTACATCCAGCCTTAAGATCTGGCAAAAGCCAGTAGAGGTTGATAGGCATGGTTGTCGGCAGCTTTA
>JANZPQ010000104.1:0-2840 GCA_038040945.1 Desulfobulbaceae bacterium
TCTTCCATGCCCAGTTTGTCCATGATCCCGGAGATTCGTCCTGAACCGAAGATGCGAAGCAGGTCGTCTTCGAGCGAGAGGAAAAAACGTGAAGAGCCGGGGTCGCCCTGACGTCCGGATCTTCCCCGCAGCTGGTTATCAATGCGGCGCGATTCATGGCGGGAGGTGCCAAGGATATGAAGGCCACCCACTTCGCGCACACCTGCTCCCAGCTTGATATCAGTCCCGCGTCCTGCCATGTTGGTGGCAATGGTCACCTTGGCCAGTTGTCCGGCGCCGGCAATAATCTCAGCCTCGCGGTCATGCTGCTTGGCGTTGAGTACTTCATGGGGAACCTTTTCTTTTTTCAGCATATCGGAAATCTTTTCGGATACATCAATGGAAATGGTTCCCACTAGCACCGGCTGTCCCTTGGTATGCAAATCTTTGATCTCCTGCACCACCGCCCGGTATTTTGCCGCCTCATTTTTATAGATCACGTCAGGAAAATCGTGGCGGATCATGGGCTGATTGGTGGGCATTATGATGACGCTCAGATCATAGATCTTCTTGAACTCCGGGGCCTCGGTGTCCGCTGTTCCCGTCATGCCGGAGAGCTTGTCGTACATGCGGAAATAATTTTGAAAGGTGATGGAGGCAAGCGTCTGATTTTCTTTCTGGATGGCGACATGTTCCTTGGCCTCAAGCGCCTGATGCAGGCCATCACTGTAGCGCCTGCCTTCCATGGTACGGCCGGTAAACTCATCGACGATGATGACCTCACCATTTTTGACGATATAGTCAACGTCACGTTGAAAAAGGGCATGGGCCTTTAAGGCCTGGGTCAGATGGTGCAGTTGTTCTATGCTCGAAGGATCGTACAAATTTTCAACTTCCAGCAGTTCTTCGCCCAGGGCAACTCCTTCATCAGTCAAGGACGCCTGTTTGGCCTTTTCATCGACGGTATAATGTTCGTCCGGATGAAAATTGGACATGATCTTGTCAACATTGATATAGAGTTCGGTTGAAATCTCTGCCGGGCCGGAGATGATCAGCGGGGTTCTGGCCTCATCAATGAGGATGGAGTCCACCTCATCGACAATGGCGTAATTAAATCCGCGCTGACAGAAGTCACTCATCTCAAATTTCATATTGTCGCGCAGATAGTCGAAACCAAACTCATTATTGGTTCCATAGGTTACATCAGCACCATAGGCCGCCCGGCGTTCAATGTCGTCCATGCCATGAACAATTTTGCCGACACTCAGTCCCAGGAATTGATACACCTTGCCCATCCATTCAGCATCCCGGGCGGCAAGATAATCGTTGACGGTGACCAGATGCACACCTTTTCCGGTAAGCGCATTGAGGTAGGTGGGCAGGGTAGAGGTCAGGGTCTTGCCTTCTCCTGTCTTCATCTCGGCAATCTTGCCCTGGTGCAGAATGACCCCGCCAATGAGCTGAACATCATAGTGCCTCTCACCCAGGACACGTTTTGCGGCCTCACGCATCACGGCAAAGGAGTCAGGGAGAAGATCATCCAGGGACTCACCTTTGATCAGTCGCTCTTTAAAGGCAACTGTTTTTGCGGCAAGCTGTGCGTCATCCAGAGAGAGAAGGGAGTCTTCCAATTCGTTGATCCGATTGACCAAAGGCGTGATCAGTTTGAGTGCCCGATCATTGGTGCTGCCGAAGACTTTTGTCAGTAATTTTCCAATCATATTATTGTCTTTATTTTGAATTTGTAGTGAATATCAGAGCTTCCTCATCACAGTCGGGAAACTTATGGCAATTTAGACAGTCGCTCCATATTTTGTGGGGAAGATCACGCTTATCAATATCGGTAAAGCCCTGCTTGCGGAAGAAGCCTGCCTGGTAGGTCAGGGTAAAGATCTGTCCAATCTCAAGTTTTTTTGCCTCTTGCAGGCAGGACTGGACCAGTTGTGCTCCAAATCCCTGCCCCTGGGAGGCTTCATAAACTGCCAGTGATCTGATTTCAGCAAGGTTATCCCAGCTGATCTGCAGGGCACAGACACCAAGGATCTCTCCAGTCTCATTGGTGAGAACAATAAAATCACGAAGATGGTCATAGAGTGAACTGATGGAACGACCGAGCAACAGGCCCTTTGCCGCAAAATGATTGAGCAGAGAGTGGATCGTTTTGACATCGTCCATGCGAGCGTTTCGTATCATTGGATTTATAGGCCTAATTGGTCTTTTGTTGGAGTGGGCTGCTCGTATGAGTCACTATAGATGAATTAAGGGCAAGGCAGCTAGTTTGTTTTTTTGAAGAAGACTGTTTTGTGGGACTCTGTCTTGCCTGGAACAGCTGATTTCAGTAAAGACTCACTTGTCCAGACGCCCAGCAGGAACATCCACAGGAAAAGGCAGAAACAGACCACACCCACGCCTGCGATGGCACTGCGCGTCAGTTCAAATCTGATCTTTTTTGCCTGTTTTCTCGGTGTTGTGGCCATCTTGATAACGATCCTGTCACATCTCTTCCGGAGCAGTCAGGCCGACGATTCGCAGTCCGTTCTGGAAGACTACCTGTAAGGCCTCAATCAGGCAGAGCCGCGACTGGCTGAGGTCAAGACGCTCGGTAATGACTTTATGCTTGTTATAATAGCTATGGAACTGACCTGCAAGATCCATCAGGAAAAAGATGACCCGGTGGGGGGCAAGACCGAGGGCTGCGTCTTCAATCATGGCCGGGAAGGCGTCCATACTCTTCAGTAAGTGCAACTCCTCCGGTTCGGCAAGCAGGGAGATATTTATATCTGCCAAGGGGAGTTTTTCCACTCCCTTTTCCCCTGCCTGGCGGAGTATAGAGCAGATCCTGGCATGGGCATACTGGACAT
>JANZPQ010000105.1:0-3522 GCA_038040945.1 Desulfobulbaceae bacterium
GGGTGCGCCTATTCTTCCCATGCTCTGGTCATGTAACCGCTATAAACGGTTTGGCTCCTGGGATGGTACGGCCCTGCCGCTGCCCTTTTCCAGGATCGATTTTTTCTATGGAGAGCCTCTTTTTGTGCCGTCTGGATTGAAGAATGAACAACTGGAAGAATATCGACTGGAACTTGAAAAAAAATTGAATGAACTTTATACAAAGGCCTGGGCCTTTCAGGGGAAAGTTTAGAATTGAGCTATTTTTTGTTTTGAGGAAGAGGCTCTTGCAAAATGACCACACTGTCATCCCGAGTTCTTTAATCGGGAATCCATTGGTGTAAATTCAGCCTGTCATCCCCGCTTGCTCGGGGATGACAGATGGTGAACTTAATTCGTTATTTTGTAAGGGGCTCGGAAGGTATGAATGGTATCTGCTATCTGGCTTTCTTGAACTGCCTGGAAAGCAGATAGCAGATGTTGTTAAAAGTGAGACGTGGGTAAAATGATACAGACAAAAGGAATTGTCATAGCTGGCCTGGCCGGTGGTTCGGGCAAGAGTGTGATCTCGGTTGGTCTGACGGCGCTTCTGGCCAGGGCCGGCAAGAGAGTGGTGCCTTTCAAAAAGGGGCCTGATTATATTGATGCCGGTTGGTTGAAGCTGGCGGCCGGCTCCAGTTGCTACAATCTTGATCCCTATCTGATGGATGCAGAGGTGATCCGGCACTCATTTATTACCCATTCTGCCGGGGCTGACCGGGTGATTCTCGAGGGCAACAGGGGCCTGTATGACGGTGTGAATCCGGAAGGGGGCTATTCCACAGCGGAACTGGCCCTGTCTTTGAACATGCCTGTCCTGCTGGTGGTCAACTGCACCAAGACCACACGGACGGTGGCGGCCATGGTGCTGGGCTGCCAGAAGCTGGACGAACGGGTGGATATCCGAGGAGTGGTGTTGAACCAGATCGGCACCGAGCGCCATCGATCCATTGTCACTCAGGCAGTGGAAACATATACCGGACTGCCGGTTTTGGGATCCGTCCCCCGCATGAAGCGTGATATCTTTCCCATGCGGCATCTGGGGGTCACTCCGCACCAGGAGTATGAGGGCAGCGCTGCGGCTATGGAATATCTGGCGGCTACCATGAAGGAGCATCTTGATCTGGAGCGGATTGAGGAGATCATGGCCCCGGTGGGCAGGCCGATCTCTTCCGGGCAGGAGATTCTGGCACAGAAGTCTCCACGGCTGCGGATCGGGGTATTGATGGATGCCGCCTTCCAGTTTTACTATTCGGAAAATATTGAGGCGCTCGAACGGCTGGGCGCGGAACTGGTCATGATTGATGCCTTGACGGCCAGCGCCCTTCCTGCGCTTGACGGCTTGTACATCGGTGGCGGTTTTCCAGAAACCAGTGCCAGGGAGCTGGCCGCAAACAAGGGATTCAGGCAGTCGGTCAAGCAGGCTGCCGAGAGCGGACTGCCCATCTATGCTGAATGTGGAGGGCTGATCTATCTGGGAGAATCGATCGTCCTGGAAGGTCAGGAATTCCCGTTGGCCGGGGTCTTCCCTATTCGCTTTGGCATGTCCATGAAGCCTCAGGCCCACGGATATTCTGTCTTTGAGGTGGACGGGGCAAATCCATTTTATGCGCAGGGAACCGAGGTCAAGGGCCATGAATTCCGTTATTCCACCATCCTCGACTGGCAGGGCAGGCCGGAGCAGCTTGCCTTGAAAATGACCCGTGGCCAGGGGTTCATGTCAGGTCGTGACGGCCTGACCATGAATAATGTCCTCGCTTTGTACACCCATGTCCATGCCGCCGGAACCCCGGAATGGGCAGAGGGATTTATGAGCAGATGCAGACGTCAGAAGGAAGCGGCGAATCGGTGAGGCGGGGCCGCTTGCAATCCCGTCCATGGCCTGGTGTCGCTGGCAACGGTTGGTCATGATTGACTGAGGTGTCAATTCGTGCGGGGAGTGTTCCCCAGGACCTTGGCATTGATTATCTCTTTTTCAGCCTCCGTTGGTTCAGGTTGCACCCAATGGATGAATGTCTCTGTTACCCGCATGAAATCGCCATTGTCCGCCTTGCATTTATCACAGATACTTTCAGCCTGATCCCGGGAGATAATAACCTTTGAGGCCGGTTCTCCGTCTTTGGCCACTGCTGCCATCTTCCGGCAGCCGCATTCGAGCCGGACTACAACGACGCCGATCCCATCCGGACTGCCTTCCAGGATCCCTGCAATCATTGCTTCTTCCGACTTTTCTGCTATCAGTGCTGCACTTACCTTTGCTTTCTTTGTTTTTGAGGCCATGATTTTTTCCACTGTTGAATGGGGAGTAGAGTTGAGAGTGTGCTGATCAGTTTCTCAATCAAGAGGGGAGCGGTGAGGGGACATCGAGGCCCCTTGAATGAGAAATGGAATGAGCTATTTAAATGGAAATCGGCGGCCAGGTCAATAGAATTTACTCTTCAAGGGGGAAATGATACCATCGCTGGTAACGGTAATTGCCCCCTGCTCGGCTGTGATCAGCATCGTGATACCAAGGTCACTGCAGCGTTTACGCACCTCTGGATTTGGAAAATGGTCGGGACGGAATCGTCCTGCCGAGACCACAATGATTTCCGGCTGTATTGCTTTGAGGAAGGATTCTGAGTTGGATGTTGACGAACCATGGTGCGGCGAGAGCAGGAAGGTCGACTGTAATGGAAACTCTTTGTCGATCAGTTGCGATTCCACATTGCGGCTGATATCTCCTGCAAAGAGACAGGAGAGCCCATCGTCTGCATTGTCTTCAAAACGGAGGACAAGGCTACGGTCGTTTGATCTGGCCTCAGATGATTCCACCGGGTTCCCCAGGTTGACAACCTCTGCTTCACCGCCCTTGATCAGTTGCTCCCCCTGCTTTGGTATCTTGACCTGGATCTGAAGACGGTCAGCCAGTTCAAGCATCTTTCTGTAGCCACTGTCATCTCCTCTGAGTTCACTAACCCAGAGGGTCTCAGGCCGGAACCGCTTGAGAAGAAAAGGGATGCCGTTGTAATGATCCGCATCGCCATGGGTGACAATGATGGCGTCGAGTCGCGTTATTCCTTTCCGCCAGAGGAAGGGGGCGATGATGTCTTCACCAACATTAAAGCCGGCAGAAAAAGAACCGCCGCCGCCATCGATAAGCAGGCGTCTTCCGGAGGGGAGCTGGAGGAAGGTGGAGCTGCCCTGGCCCACATCAAGAAAAGTGATCTCGCTGCTCTTAATCCATCTTTTCAGGAGCTCGGCAGGCGGGAAGATAAAGAGAGTAAAAACAAAGAAACAGGCAATTATGCCGGGCAACCTGCTTGTTTTTCCGACACGATTCCTGCTGACAGGGATTCCGAAGATGGCAAGAAGGATGGCTGCATAAAAGAGGACGATGAGCATCGGCGACGGTGTCGGCAGCCAGAGGGTGGAAAAAGGGAGATCACTGAAGAAGGTGGTAAGTTTCAACGAGAGAATCAGTCCGTTGCCGCCAAGCTGCAGGAGCAGTGCGGCGACTGTCGG
>JANZPQ010000106.1:0-3494 GCA_038040945.1 Desulfobulbaceae bacterium
GTTATCATGAGACGCAATCGGTGATGGTACGTGAGGAATTGGCCAGGTATATGAATGAACAGACCTGTCCCCGCTGCCAAGGTGCCAGATTACGACCGGAGGCCCTGGCGGTTCGGATTGGAAAATGGTCGATCTACGCCCTGACCTCTCTTTCCATTGACGCCTTGCTCTCTGAAATTTCCCTGCTGCCCTTGGCCACTCGTGAGCAGCAGATAGGTCAGCCTATCCTGAAAGAGATCGGTGATCGTCTTTCTTTTTTGCAGGATGTGGGTTTGGGCTATCTGTCGCTTGTGAGGCGATCCGGGACCTTGTCGGGCGGAGAGGCGCAACGGATCAGGCTCGCCTCCCAGATTGGCTCACGTCTGGCCGGAGTGCTGTACATCCTCGATGAACCCAGTATTGGGCTGCATCAGCGAGATAATCAAAAACTGATCAATACGCTGATAGAATTACGTGATCTCGGCAACAGTGTCATTGTCGTGGAGCACGACACCGATACCATTCTGGCCGCTGATCATGTGCTTGATATGGGCCCAGGTGCAGGTGTGCATGGGGGGGAGGTTGTCTATAATGGCAAGGTTGCCGGGCTCCTGGACTGTGAGCGCTCTCTTACCGGGGCCTATCTGTCAGGCAGAATGATGATTGAGCAGCCAGCCAAGCGAAGGCCTGTCCGTAAGGGGAAACAGTATAATCTTCTTCTGAAGAATGGAGCGGTGAATAATCTGAAGCAGGTCGAGGTCGCCTTTCCTCTAGGGGTGATGAGCTGCGTCACCGGGGTGTCCGGCTCAGGCAAGAGTTCTCTGGTGATGGACACCCTGTTCAAGATGGCCAGAAAGGGGCTGGAACAGAGAGTGGACAAGGTGCAGCTTGACGGCGCCGTCCTCTCCGGACTGGAGAGTGTGGACAAGATAGTCGATATCGATCAGAGTCCCATCGGCAGGACGCCCCGTTCGAACCCAGCGACCTATACGGGTGTCTTTACCCCCATTCGAGAGCTGTTTGCCAGATTGCCCGAATCACGGACCAGAGGCTATAAACTGGGACAGTTCAGCTTTAATATAAAGGGCGGGCGATGTGAGGCCTGTGAAGGCGAGGGAGTCAATAAGATCGCCATGCATTTTCTTCCTGATATCTATGTGATCTGCGACTCCTGTAAAGGGAAGCGCTATAATCAGGAAACGCTTGATATCCGCTACCGGGATAAGAATATTCATGACGTCTTGTCCATGACAGTCGAAGAGGCACTGGCCTTTTTCCAGAATATTCCTCCCCTCAAAAATCGCCTGCAAACCCTCTTTGACGTTGGGCTTTCCTACATCACCCTTGGCCAGTCGTCGGTGACCCTCTCCGGCGGTGAGGCCCAAAGGGTCAAGCTGGCCAAGGAACTGTCCGGGCGACCCAGCGGTAAAACCTTATATATTCTGGATGAGCCGACAACTGGCCTCCATCCGGCAGATATTCAGCATCTTCTTGCTGTCCTTGGGCGTTTGGTGGACCATGGTAATACTGTGGTGGTTATTGAACATAATCTGGACGTGATAAAAACTGCTGACTGGATTATAGATGTGGGGCCAGAGGGTGGCGATCTGGGTGGTAGTATTGTGGTTTGTGGCACTCCTGAGGAGGTGGCCGCCGAAAAGAGCTCGCATACCGGAATGTTTTTAGGGCAGGTGCTGGAGGCCGAAAGAAAGAGGGATGGATGAAGCCGAAATGATGATGAAAATCAGGTTTTTCTTTGCGTCCTCTTTCTATTTGCTTTAAGGTAGTGCTTTAAATTGCTGTTTATGAATGCATCAGACGATGTGAAAAGTTTTTTATTAAATGAGGGTTGGAACGATGACTGAAGAACAAGGAAAGAATGGTGGTGAAGAGAGTCCGGTTTTTCGGATGCAGAAGATGTATATCAAGGATTTTTCCTTTGAGAATCCAAATGCCCCAGAGGTGTATCGACTTCAGAATTCAGAACCCAAGGTGGATGTGAACCTGAAATTAAATCACAAGAAACTTGGTGATGATCATTATGAGGTGAGTCTACAGATCACGGCCAAGATTGTTGATAAGGGCAATGATGACAAAACCATGTTTATCATGGAGATTGAACACGCAGCGGCCTATCTGCTCAAGAATATCCCGGAGGAGCATCTGGAGATGGTCCTTGCTGTCGATTGTCCCACCCTGCTCTTTCCATTCACCCGCCAGATTGTCAGCCAGATGTCGGTGGAAGGCGGTTTCGTCCCCTTCCTGATGGAGCCGATTAATTTTATGGGCCTGTATCAGAATAGCAAGAAGCAGAAGGATGCCGCCCAGCAGGAGAATTGAGAAGCACAAGCAAATTGTTGAGGTTACAAAGAATTACGTGTTTTGTGTAGGTTGGTGTTAGGCGCGTCTTTTTGCGCCGTAACCCAACAAACGCATTTTTATTGAAACACCAGAGTTGGCTTTGTTGGGTTACGCGATAAAGCTGCTAACCCAACCTACCTTCTACGCTCTCTCTGGCGAGAAAGTTCAGATGTAAACGCCAAAGGCCCTTATCTCCCGTTCCGGGAAATAAGGGCCTTTGGCGTTTCTACTCTCTTTTGCTTACAGGGCGGTGTTTATAAAATTATCCACCATGGCTGTAACACCCTTTTCAATGGCCTGGTCAAAGAGGGTATCGTATTGTGAGTCTGCCAGGACGGATTCCGGGGAGACCTTGACATCAATTCTATTGGTCCAGACCACATTGCCAGTGGCTGCTTCCTGAATCCAGATCCGCATCTGCACCACGGCCTGCTCGACATCGCCGCTGTTTTTCGCCTGCTGACCCAGGGCCGAACCTACTGCTCCCCAGAGAATGGTATTGGCATCCTTGCCCCCGGAAATTCCCAGGATACTGTCACCACCATCGGAATCCCATGGGCCATTGACATTGCGTCCGACAATAGCCCCCAAGGTGCCACCGGCAATCATGTTGTTCCAGGTATCATATTGGTCGGTGTCAGCAAAACCAAAGGCAATCTGGCTGGTGGTGCCGGAGATGAAGGGCAGAATCCCTTTTTTCCATGGCGCCCAGGTGTGTTCCTGCCGGGTTTTGAATTCAAGAATACGGCCACGGACGATGTAATCGGCCTTAAACTTCCGGCCAATCTTAGCGACCGTTTGTTCGGTGAGTCCATGGGTGCCGGGGCTGGCAACGACCTGATTATCACGCTGGACCTGCTGCTCGGCGATATAGCCCCGGATCTGATCTTTCATCACATCCGACCACTCTCCACTCAGCTCATTGTTCAGAGACACGGAGTTGTTCTGCTCATAGGCGACCAGGCTGATGATGGACTGATCAACCATGTAGGCAAAGACATCTTCCTGGATAGGAAGCTTGAATCCATTGGCCACCAGCCGGTCGGTCAGAGATTCGGTGATGGCCATATCCCGTCGATGGGCCGCAGCCAGGGAGTCTGCATTGCTGTAATCAGCAAAGGGCAGGATGACGATCGTTCTCCCCTGACCAGCAG
>JANZPQ010000107.1:0-5942 GCA_038040945.1 Desulfobulbaceae bacterium
GGGATGGATGGGCAGGGACTGGTATCTGTCGCGGATAAGGTAAAAGATGCGGATGTGAAAAACGGCAATCAGGCCGATGATGACAGCCATGATGGTGTAGAGGGGCAGCTCGACAAAGGGGTTGACCAGGTTGTAATCCGGAATGGAGAAGGCCGGGGTCTCGCCATAATAGGCCCTGGTGACCACTGTGGCTATGGCCGAGGCAATGACGAGGGCGGAAAAGGATGAGATCTCGAAGGTGCCGAGCAGGACAATCTCTGAGGCAAAAAAGATGCCGGCCAGGGGGGCGTTGAAGATGCCGGCGACACTTCCGGCGCAGCCGGCTGCAATATAGACCTTCATGCGTGCCCCTGAAACCCTGGTGGCTTGACCAACCTGCGAACCGATTGCTCCGCCGATGGCGGCAATCGGGCCTTCGACGCCGGCGGAGTTTCCTGTGCCGATGGTCAGGGCAGTGGATATGAGCTTGAGAAAGATAGTTCGGGCCCTGATGTATCCGCCCTCCAGATTCACCTTGCGCAGGAACTTGGTGAAGCCGTAGCCGTTCACCTCTCCTGGAAAGAGCAGAGACAGCGGGATCAGCAGGGCCATTCCGCTCATGGGGATCAGGGGCAGGAGTAACAGGCGCCACCCACCTTGATGGATGCCGAGAAGTTCTTTTCCGCCATCAAAGATAAGCGCTTCGATTCCTTTGACCACGGTTTGGAAGACTATAATGCTTATCCCGGCCATCAAACCTATAAAGGCGGCAATGGCCATCATCCGGACATTCTCGCCGGGTATGAATTTTTCAAGGGAGATTTTCATTGTTTCAGCGGCACCGTACAGCCGACAGCCTTGGCCTGTTTTAGGAAAAAGTCATCGGTCATGCCGGCAATATAGTCACGGACTATGGTAGCCGGGGGCTGATTGCCCAAAGAGGTCTCTGTCATATTGGTTATAAAATCAATCGGTGCTACCATACCCGTGTTGTTGTCCTTCAGCAAGTCAAGGTAGGTCTCAAAGAGCGTCTCATAGCAGTTTTTTATGAGAGGCATGTTGGTTTTCGTCTGTGGATTCAGGTAAATATGTGTGTAGTTGAAGCGCTTGAGTTCTTTTAAGGCACCCGCGATAGTGTCACTGAACCGTATATGATTGCTTGCAGTGTCGGACCGCGAATCGGCTTGCGCTCCCGGGGCTGCTATCTGACTGTTGGTGATCAAATCAGTGACCAGGGTGTAGACAATAGAGCCGTTGCTCTCCCCTAAGATCTGTCGACACAATTGAGGGATGTCTGCCCGTTTGATCAGGCCCAGAATGATGGCATCCTCTATGTCACGTCCGATATAGGCGATCGTGTCGGCCATGCGGACGACGCATCCTTCCATGGTGGCCGGGTGCAGATTGAGGGTGGGATCAGCCTCTTTGGCTGCCATTTTATGATCAAAATCAATAAAATCCTCAATGGGTACAGGGCTCAGATGACGCGCATGCAGCTCGCCATCGTGACAGAGGATACCGTCCAGGGTCTGCAGGCTGAGATTCCAGCCCAGCCCTTTGCGTTCCAGTTGATCGAGAAAGCGTATCGACTGGATATTGTGCTGAAAGGGCGGGAGTCCATGCTTGGTGCAGAGTGCGGCCAGGAAATGTTCGCCATCGTGACCAAAAGGGGGGTGGCCGATGTCATGTCCAAGGGCGATGGCCTCGATGAGATCCTCGTTGAGATGGAGGAAACGGCCAATGGTTCTGGCAATGCGGGAGACCAGTTGTACGTGCAGGACCCGATGGGTGATGTGATCGTTTGAGATCAGGCAGAAGACCTGGGTCTTGTCAATGTAACGGGTGTAGGCCCGGGAATGGAGAATGCGGTCGGCGTCGAGTGAATAGGCCTGCCTGTGACCTCCTTTCGCCTCTTCCTGTCTTCTTACGGCCTGAATGCTTAAGCTGGCGGCAGGAGAAAGGCGCTGTCGCTCATCGCAATTAAGCTTGTCCAGGATGGCAAAAAGGAGCGTATGCGGGTCTGTCTCTGGCATAGGATTTTTCCGGGGAGTTACATTCCATTCTTGAATTACTCTCTGATATCTTTTGACCAACAGCCGATTGTGTGATGAATGGGCTTGAATACGCGGTGTGTCAAGCGTGAGTTATTGAACATAGTGTCTGTTTGTGATAGATGTGTGGTGAACTCTGATGGATCACAGTTGAAGGCGTCATTCTTGTTTAAAGGAGAAACCATGAAGATCACAATCGAATATTGTACAAAGTGAAACTATTTACCTCGTGCTTCCAGGTTGGAAGAGGAATTAAAAAATACCTTCGGCGCCGATGTGGAGTTGATTCCCTCAACAGGAGGGGTCTTTGAGATCACCGTTGACGGAAAGACCGTTTTTTCCAAAAAGGAGCTGGCGCGTTTTCCTCAAGAGGGAGAAATCGTCGGATTACTGGGCTGATGGTCTGGTGATCGTTTCCGGTCTGAAGAATATTTTCGTCACCTGCTATTTGTCTTTTATCCCCTCAATAAGACAATGTGAAACGCATTCGTCACAGTTTGTCCGCGTCTTGCCCTGCTTGCAGTAATCGGCAAAGCCCTGGAGCAGTTCGCTGCCGCCACGCGGGCAGATCTTTAAAAATTCGATAAAGGAGATCATGTGGGCAATGACCTCCGGTGGGGCGGCATGTTCGACCCGGCAGGCCCCTTCTTCCGCCACACTGGGGTCGACGGCCAGAACTTCAATAAAAAACTGTTTCAGGGCGTCGTGGCGGAAGATGACACTCTCCGCCGCTTTTTTCCCCTTTGAGGTCATGGTGATGGCCTCGTAGGGGGCGTAATTGATGAGTTCTCTCTTGGAGAGGGCCCTCAGGGCCTCGGTGACTGACGCCCGGCTGACTTTCAGGCTGGCGGCGATCTCTTTGCTTCGGGCGACATGCTTGTCTTGAATGATGTGATATATTGCCTCCAGGTAATCTTCAAGACTGGCGCTGAGACTGATTTTTTTTGGCATGGCTGGCCTGTTCCGGCGGTTAAAGATAAGGGGCCGTTATGGTGAAATGGTCGGAAATGTACGGCTTGCTTTCTGACGGCTCCTGAAAAGAGGGATAAAATCTTAGCTATTCAGAATAGCGTTGTTTGTCAAGTGAGTCAAGGCGGGATAAGAATTATGGGTGTAATTATGGGTATATGTCTGGGGAGAAAAGATGCTGTCTGAGCTGAAGGTCGAAAATCTTGCCCTGATTGAATCCCTGCATCTCCATTTTGACCAGGAAGAGGGGGGTGGTCTAGTGGTGATGACGGGTGAGACCGGTGCCGGTAAATCCATCATGCTGCGGGCTATTCACCTTCTCATGGGCGGACGGGCGCAGGTGGACTGGGTGCGAAACGGGGCGGAGCAGTGTGTGGTGGAGGCACTTTTTGTGGTCAATGCGGACCATCATGCCCTGCTCCATTCGCTGCAGGAATCAGGGTTCGGAGATGACAGCACCGTGGTCCTCAAGAGGGTGCTCACCAGTGGCGGCAAGAGCAGGCTCTACGTGAACGGCTCCCTGGCAACTGTGAAGATGGTCTCCATACTGGCAGCGAATCTGCTCAATGTTGCCAGCCAGCATGACCATCAACAGTTGCTGCAGCCGGCGCTCCATCTCGACTTCCTTGATTCTTTAGGTGAACATTGGGAGGAACGTACCCGATTTTCCAGGATTTTTTCACAGTGGCAGCAGAAGAAGGAAGAACTGAGCGGGCTTCGCCGGCAGGAACGGGACAAGGAGCAGCGGCGCGATTTTCTGCACTACCAGCTTGAAGAGATCCGGCAGATCGGACCGCTGGTGGGCGAAGATGAGGAGCTGGTTGCAGAGAGAAAACGGCTTAAAAACGCGGATGCCCTGATTTCCATCAGTCAGAAGGTGTACCGCTTTTTTTCATCCACTCTCGTTGACGGAATGTTTGAGGTGAGGCGGGACATGGAGCAGGTGGTTCAGCTTGACGCCGAAGTGGAAGGGCTGGCGGCCGAGCTTACCGCCTACAGCTATCAGGCCGAGGAATTTGTCAGCCGGCTGCGCAGCTACAAGGATTCGCTCGCCCACAACCCGGCGCGTCTGGAACAGGTGAATGAGCGGATCAACGGCCTGCAGCACCTGAAGCGTAAATATGGCGAGACCCTTGAGGCGGTGCTTGCCTATGCGGATGCTGCGGAAAGTGAATTGCAGCTTATCGACAATATGGATAAGAATATGAGTGAGCTCGAGGTGGTGGTGGCCAATCTGGAAGAGGAGACAATGCGCCAGGTGGCCGCCCTGTCCGGCAGGCGTCGTCAGACAGCCGGACATCTGACGCAGGCCATGGCGGCAGAGCTGGATTCACTCGCCTTCAACCAGTCGGGTTTTGAGGTCCGTTTTCAGGAACAGGGACAAGGGCTGGAGTCGATAAAAAACAATGGCTGGGACAGGGTGGAGTTCTTTTTCTCGGCCAACCCCGGGGAGCCGGCAAGGCCGCTGGCCAAGGTGGCCTCCGGCGGCGAGCTCTCCCGCCTGATGCTGGCCCTCAAATGTCTGCTGGCCAAAAAAGATATGGTGGAGACCGTCATCTTCGATGAGGTGGATGCGGGCATCGGCGGTGAGGCCGCTGAGGCGGTGGCCCGCAAGATCCAGGAGCTGGCCACTCATCATCAGGTCTTCTGTGTCACTCATCTGCCCCAGATTGCCGCCCGGGGAAACAGTCATTTTCTGGTGGCCAAGCAACTGGAACAGGGCCGCACCCTCTCTTCTTTTACCCTCTTGGCCCCTGAACAGAGGGTGGATGAGCTGGCGCGGATGCTGGCCGGCGATTCGGCCTCAAGCCAGACACGTGCCTGGGCCGTGGAACTTCTGGCCAAGGGAAGCCGCGGCCAGAAGGAAACAGAGCAGAAGAAAGTGGAGAATCCATGTCCCAGATAACGGCCCTGGCCCTTTTTTCAGGTGGTCTTGACTCGATCCTTGCCTGCCGGGTGGTGGCGGCGCAGGGAGTCAGGGTGGTGGCTGTTAAATTTGTGACCCCGTTTTTTGATTACGATCTCCTGGCCTCTCGTGATGCCTACAGTGAAGAGGTCTTTAAAAAGTACGGGATTGAGGTGTTCCTTGAGGATCTCAGTCACGGCTATCTTGATCTGCTCCATAATCCCCAGCATGGTTTCGGCAAGAACTTCAACCCCTGTATCGACTGCAAAATCCTCATGTTGAGCCGGGCCAAAGAGATGATGGCCGCACTCGGCGCCTCTTTTCTGGTCACCGGTGAGGTTCTCGGGCAGCGGCCCATGTCCCAGCGTCGTCATACCCTGCGGGTGATTGAACGGGATTCCGGGTCGGATCGTCTGCTGCTGCGGCCGCTGTCGGCGAAGTTCCTTCCCGAGACAGAGGCCGAGGCCAATGGCTGGATTGATCGGGAGAAACTGCTCGACATGAGTGGCCGTGGCCGCTCCCGGCAGATAGCCCTTGCCAGGGAGCTCGGCATTGTTGATTTCCCGAGCCCGGCCGGTGGCTGTATCCTGGCCGATCCTATCCTCAGCCGCCGTATTGCCCGTATCTATCAGGGGAATTTTATTATCAGACCCGAAGACATCACGGTAGCTGATGTCTGTCTGCTGCTGGTGGGCCGCCAGTTTCTGCTTCCCGGTGGCGGCTGGTTGATCCTTGGCCGCAATGAGCAGGAAAACGCCCGTCTCCTGACCATGGCCCAGGGGGATGACGCCCTGCTCTCCATGCCGGTCCGTCCCGGTCCGACCGCCATCCTCAGGCGCCCTCAGGCTATGGCCGGCCCGGTGTGGCAGGAGGCATTGCAGCAGGCGGCCGCTATCATTGTGCGCTTTGGCAGGAAGATAAAAGAGGGGCCCCTTGAGGGAGAAGTGCAGGTTTCTCTGGGTAAAGAAAGACAAACCCTCACCGTTGCTCCCCTTGATGACGCAGTGTTTCAGGCATGGGCGCTGACATAGGGTGGA
>JANZPQ010000108.1:0-5613 GCA_038040945.1 Desulfobulbaceae bacterium
GCCATCCCTGGCCTGCGTAAAGAAATGGATAAAAAGTACAAGTTATTTCTTAACGGCCCCTAAATTCTAGCGAGGGATACGATTTGGAAGGACGGAAGGCAAAGATATTACTGGCGGATGATGATATCATTGTGCGCAGTACCGTTTCTACAGTGCTTGAGATGTTTGGTTATGCGGTGGAAACCGTTGCTGACGGCAGGGATGTTATTGATATAGTGGATGACTCCTATGATGTGATCATTCTCGACATCAATATGCGGGATATGGGTGGTTTTGAAACAATCAAGGTACTCAACTCCCTTCAGTTTGATATTCCGGTCTTGTTTCTTACTGGTGCCGGTTCCATGGACTATGTCGTGCAGGCGATCAACCTTGGAGGCTATGATTTCTTAACCAAGCCCATTGAAGATCTTGATATCTTTAATGTAAAGATCAGGCGAGCCATAGAAAAAAGATCGTTTATTCTTCGAGAAAGGCAATATAAACCATCCCTGGAAGAGGATGTTCGCAGCAAGACTCAGGAGCTGGAAGAGACCAATAAGCTTTTGCTCAGGTATAGTCATAGCCTGGAGAACGCAACGGTCCAGTTGATGAGTAGTCTTCAGAATGCGATGGAGGAGAAGGATTTCTATACGGCCGGTCATACCATGCGGGTGACGGAATATGCGGTGATGCTTGGTGTTGCCATGGATCTACCGGAAAAAGAGCTGGTGGTGTTGCGAAGGGCTGCCCAGTTTCACGATATCGGCAAACTGGTGATTGATCTTTCCTGTATTCAAAAGCCGGGGAAATTAACCGATGACCAGTGGGTCCTTATCAGAAAACATCCGGTTGTCGGCGCTAATATTATTAAACCACTGGGGTTTATGGAGCGGGAGCAGTTTATCATCAGACATCATCATGAGCGGATGGATGGAACAGGATATCCGGACGGTCTGAAGAGTGACGACCTGGATAACCTGACCAAGATTCTTATCGTCGTCGATAGTTATGATGCCATGACCTCCAGACGTAATTATCGTCGGAACCTGAATATGGCAGAAGCTATCTGTGAGCTGCAGCTCTTTTCCGGTACTCAGTTTGATAGAGAAACGGTGGATGTTTTTTCCCGTACGGTTGAAGATTTTGTGTTAACATTCGATGTTACGTTGTAACCCTGAGTGCAAGGTTTTATTAAGGTTGAAAGGGAATGAAGATAACAAAAGAAGAAGTTGAGAAGGTGGCGCATCTGGCCCGCTTGAATCTGAGTGCAGAGGAACTGGAAACCATGACCAGTCAACTGGACACCATCCTTTCCTATGTGGTCAAGCTGGACGAGCTGGACACGACCGGTGTGCCGGCAATGACTCATGCCTTTTCCGAATCCAACGCCTTTCGAGAAGACAGGGTGACGGCTTCGCTGCCCAGGGAAGAGGCCTTGGCCAATAGTCCAAGCCAGAACGGAGAGGCCTTTGTTGTTCCGAGGGTTATTTAGAGGCCGTTATGAAACAAGCAAAGTTTTTTTCTTGCTTGTTTCATTTACAGCCTCTTATGCCGCAACCAAGAAACAGCAATCTGTTCTGCTGTTTCTTGAATGCGGCGCCTGGCAGGTCACATCTGCCGGCGTCTGGAAAAGACCAGACAAGGCTGGCAGAGACCATGCGTACATAAAGACCATTTCATTACGGCACCTTATGCCGTGTATACCGCCTTCAGGCACAGAATCTTTTTAGAGAATGACAATGCTGAAGATCCCTGCAGGAGTTTTTCAAGGATCGATCATTTTTTGAGGTATTGATGAAACCGTATGAATTGACCATTGCCCAGGCAACAGGGCAGATGGCTGCCGGCAGTATCACTTCCCGTGAATTGACCCAAAGCTGCCTTGAGCGCATCGAGGCGGTTGACGACAAGGTGAAGGCCTTTCTGGTGGTTAATCCGGAGGAGGCCTTGGTGCAGGCTGATGAGGCGGATCAGATTCGGGCTCGTGGTGAGGCAAAGCCCTTGTGTGGAGTTCCGCTCTCTTTAAAAGATCTGCTCTGCACCAAAGGAACAGTGACTACCTGCGGCTCCCGGATGCTGGAAACCTTTGTTCCTCCCTACGATACAACGGTTGTTGAAAAGCTAAAAGGACAGGGGGCGGTCCTCCTGGGCAAGGTAGCCATGGATGAATTTGCCATGGGATCCACCTCAGAGAATTGTGCCTTTCGAGTCCCTGAAAATCCGTGGAAACGCGGGTTCGTCAGTGGTGGGTCCTCCGGTGGTTCCGCGGCCTCTGTGGCGGCTCTCGAGTGTCCAGCCTCACTCGGCTCTGATACGGGTGGCTCTATTCGGCAACCTGCCTCTCTCTGCGGTGTTGTGGGGATGAAACCAACCTATGGTCTGGTCTCCCGCTATGGCCTGGTGGCCTTTGCCTCGTCTCTCGATCAGATTGGCCCTCTTACCCGTGACGTCACTGATTGCGCCCTGATGATGAATGCGATCAGCGGCTATGACGCCAGGGATTCCACATCGGTCAGGCGGGAGGTCCCCGATTTCTGTTCATCACTCAGCCTGGGGCTGCAAGGGATGCGGGTGGGGGTCCCTTGTGAATATTTTGGAGAGGGGCTGGACCCGGAGGTTCGGGCGGTCGTGACCCATGGCATCGAGGTGCTGAAGGGTGCAGGCGCCGAGATTGTGGAGGTGTCGCTGCCGCGTACAGATTATTGTGTGGCCGTTTATTATCTCATTGCCACGGCTGAGGCCAGCTCCAATCTGGCCCGATATGACGGCGTCTCCTATGGATTTCGCAACCTCGAGGCGCAGTCATTGATGGAGATGTACAAGGAGACACGTTCCCAGGGATTCGGTGCAGAGGTAAAGCGGCGGATTCTTATAGGAACCTATGCCCTGTCTGCCGGCTATTATGATGCCTATTATAAAAAGGCCTCTCAGGTTCGCACCCTGATCCTCAATGACTTTAATCAGGCCTTTGGGCAGTGTGATGTTCTGATTTCACCGGTTGTTCCCACTCCGGCCTGGAGAATCGGGGAGAAGACTGATAATCCGCTGGCCATGTATCTCTCGGATGTGCTGACGATCTCCGCCAATCTGGCCGGAATTCCCGGCATCTCGGTTCCCGGTGGTTTCAGTCGGGATGGCCTGCCCATTGGTATTCAGCTCCAGGGGCCTCATTTCAGGGAGGATTCCCTGTTCAAGGCTGCTTACAACCTGGAACAAGGGTTGAACCTGCCGCCACAACGACCTGTAATTTAAGAGAAATAAATGCCTCAACGCCTGCTTTCTGTCATGTGTGTTGAGATTGTCAAATTTTATACGGTGAAGAGGTAGTAATGAAGATCCAGGTTCCTGATACTATTGCATCAATTATTCCATATCCACCAGGGAAACCCCTGGAGGAACTGGAACGGGAGTACGGGGTCAGGAACTCCATCAAGATGGCCTCCAATGAAAATCCATGGGGACCCTCACCCAAGGCAATCCAGGCCATCCGCGGGGCGCTGGAGAACCTGCATCGCTATCCGGACGGCTCCGGCTATTATCTGGTCCATGCTCTGGCCGAAAAACTTGGTTTTTCAGCTGACGAGATCGTGCTGGGCAATGGTTCCAATGAAATTATTGAGATGCTGGTCAAGGCCTATGTGCAGAACGGTGATGAGGTTATCACCAGCCACCCCTCCTTTCTCATGTATCAGAAGATTGTTCAGGTACGGGGCGGGGTCAACATCGTCATCCCTTTGAGGGAAATGCACCACGATCTGGCCACGATTTTGACTGCTGTCACCGAGAAGACGCGGCTGATTTTTCTTGATAATCCCAACAATCCCACTGGCTGTCCGATCACGCCTTCGGATCTTTATTCCTTTCTCAGTTCGGTTCCGGAATCGGTTCTTGTGGTGCTTGATGAGGCCTATGTCGATTTTATGGACATGGAGCTGCAGGTCGATATCTTCTCCCTTGTCCGCAACTGCAAAGGGCGCTGCGGGGTGGTGTCCCTGCGGACATTTTCCAAG
Source organism: Desulfobulbaceae bacterium (assembly GCA_038040945.1). Lineage (GTDB taxonomy): Bacteria > Desulfobacterota > Desulfobulbia > Desulfobulbales > Desulfocapsaceae > UBA2270. Next base: position 3,993 of record JANZPQ010000108.1, read on the forward strand.
GCACACGGCCTGGCCGGTTTGCGCATCGGCTATGGTCTTATGCCGTCCCAGGTGGCAGGGAATCTGCATCGGGTGCGGCAGCCCTTTAATGTGAATCAGCTGGCCCTGGTTGGCGCCCTGGCCGCCCTGGAGGATGAGGACTTTTATCAGCAGACCCTGCGCCGTACCCGCGAGGGGTTGAACTATCTGCAGGCTGAAGTTGAGAAACTGGGTTGTAAAAGCTATCCATCACAGACCAATTTTTTTCTGATTGATGTCCAGGGAGATGCGACGCTCCTCTATGAGGCCATGCTTCATAAAGGGGTTATTATCCGTTCCATGAAACCCTACGGGTATACCAATATGGTGCGTATTACCGTGGGCAGCGAAGAGGAAAATAACCGCTTTCTTGCCGCGCTCTTTACGTGCCTGCGTGAGCTTTCCTATGTCTGAGAAGCGTGATATTGTTACCATTGATGGGCCGTCCGGGGTGGGGAAATCTACGATCAGTCGGAAGGTGGCTGCCGCCCTTGGCTACACCTATCTGGATACAGGTGCCATGTATCGGGCAGTAGCCCTCTATCTGAAGCGCCTGCAGATAGATCTGAATGATGAACAGGCGGTGCGTGCAAGCCTTTCTGCCCTTGATTTACAGCTGTTACCGGCGGCAGGGGAAAATGGGGATGTCGGGGTTGTCGTGGGTGGTCGGGATGTGAGCAGCGCCATTCGCACATCGGAGATGGGGATGCTGGCCTCACGGGTGTCAGCGATTCCGGCGGTCAGAGAGCGGTTGACTGAAATGCAGCAGGCTATCGGCCGGGCGGGAAAGATCGTTGCTGAAGGAAGAGATACCGGCACAGTAGTCTTTCCTGATGCCTGCTGGAAATTTTACCTTGAAGCCGACCCTGAAGAACGGGCACGCAGACGGGTGGAGCAGCTTCGATCTTCCGGACAGGAGGTTGATGCAGAGGAGGTGTTGGCCATGATTGTCAAGCGTGACCGCGATGATCAGGAGCGAAGCCTGGCCCCCCTGCAAAAAGCAGAAGATGCCCTGGTTATTGATACGACCTCTATTGATATTCAAGAGGTGTGCAGAAAGATGCTGGAGTGCGTTCAGGAAAAACAACTTTCTTGAACAAAAAAGTAAAAACAGAGAACGAATAAGAAAGGGGACAGTACCACATGGTATTGTCCCCTTTCTTTTTAAGAAGGCAAAAGACTATTCAATAACAAAGTCATCGCGTCTGTTGTGTTGAAAATCTTTTTCATCCTGTCCTTCGAAGAGTGGTCTTTCTTCGCCATAGCTGACAGTGCGGATTCGGGCGCTGTCAATGCCAAGATCAACCATGTAGCGTTTTGCATTGATGGCGCGCCTTTCACCGAGCGCCAGGTTGTACTCGTTCGTGCCCTTCTCGTCACAGTTACCTTCGATGACGATGGATTCTGATGAGCTCTTCATGTATTCAGCATTGGCGACCAGGTTCTGGGTCATATCTTGACGGATATTTGATTGGTCAAAGTCAAAATAGACGGGTAGAAACTGGGCGGAAGAACGGCCATGCTGGCGTTTGTACTCATCGCTCTGCTCTCCTTGACCCAAACTGCCATATTGCTGGTTGCTGGAGTCATCCAGTGTGCCCTC
>JANZPQ010000109.1:0-12834 GCA_038040945.1 Desulfobulbaceae bacterium
ATTCCGCTATCTCCATCCTGAGGAGTATCTTGAACTCGCCGCCAAGCTGGAGAGTTCCTTTGAAGAACGACAGAACTATGTTGAAAAGGTCATTGCTGTCCTGCAAGAAAAGCTGGCTGAGAGTAAAGTCTTTCCGGTTCGTATTCTAGGCCGTCCCAAGCATATCTATTCTATTTACAAAAAACTTCTTGCCCAGAAGATTCCCTTTGAGCGGGTCTATGACAAGGTAGCCTTTCGCATCATCGTTAATACGGTGGATGATTGTTACGCGGCCCTCGGGGTGGTGCATGAGAATTGGGCGCCTGTTCCCGGCCGGATCAAGGACTTCATCTCCGCTCCTAAGGCCAATAACTATCAGTCGATGCATACCACAGTGGTGGGGCCGCAGAACAATTTTATCGAGGTCCAGATTCGGACCGAGAAGATGGACCGGATCGCCCAGGAGGGAGTCGCTGCGCACTGGGCCTATAAGGAAGGCCAGAAGATTGGCAGCAATGATGCCAAGCTCTTCCGGGAATTGAAAAAACTGGTGAACTCTCTGCAGGAGGTTGAAGATCCGCGGGAATTTCTGGAGAATGTCAGGGGAGAGCTTTATACCCCTGAGGTCTATGCCCTTACCCCGGGCGGTGAGGTCAAGGAATTTCCCAAAGGGAGCTGTCCCATTGATTTTGCCTATGCCATCCATACCGAGGTGGGGGATCGCTGTGTGGGCGCTAAGGTCAATGACCGTCTTGTGCCTTTGAAATATGAGCTGCAGAATGGTGATATCGTTGAGATTGTCACTTCAAAGACCCAGAATCCCCGCCGGGGGTGGCTGAGCCTGGTCAAGACCAGCCGGGCCCGCTCCAGAATTCGTTCCTGGCTGCGCCGGGAAGAGAAAGAACAGGCCTTGACTCTTGGCCGCAATATCTGTGAGCGAGAGTTGAAGCGCTATGAGACCACCCTGAAAAAGATGGTCAAGAGTGGTCATGTCAAGCTGCTGCTGAAGGAGCTTCGCTGTAATTCTCTCGATGATCTGCTGGCGAAGGTGGGGAGTGGGATTGTAACGACGGAAGGTCTTGTCAAGGCCCTCCAGCCTCCTGAATTACGTGATGAGAAGGCTCAGGCAATAGAGTCGACTCCGCAGGAGCTTGCCGCCCTGCTGGTGAGTCAGCAGAAGTTCGGTGTTCAGGGCGGCGATTCGGTTATCAGTATCGATGGGATTGATGACATGCTGGTGAAGATAAGCCAGTGTTGCCATCCGGTGCCAGGAGATGTGATTATCGGGTTTATCACCACCGGTCGCGGTATCTCGGTGCATAAGGCAGCCTGTGAAAACCTGCTGACCACAGACCCGAAGCGCTGGATAGCAGTGTCCTGGTCGGGTGCCAAGAGTATTCAGCATCGGGTGGAGATTCTGGTGACTGCAGAAAACAGGCGGGGGATTGTGGCAACCATCAGCGCCGCAATCAATGCTGATGATGCCAATATCCTTGGAATCCCCACGCGGATCACTCCCACGGGCATTGTTGAACTGCAAATAACCTTAGAGGTCGCGAATCTTGAACATCTGCAGATAGTGCTGCAACATCTGCGGCAACTGGAGTCGGTGATCTCAGTGCGAAGGGCGTAGGTGGCTCAAGGGGTATGGTCATGTGTGATATCTGCGGCAATGATATTGATCAGGGAATACGTATCTGTCCGTTCTGCGGGGGGAAACAGGAGGCCCAGGCAGGGATAATTCCTGCTGGAGCTGCCTTCCATAAAGTGGTCAATCTTGAGATGGGCAGGCCCCTTGTTGAGAGTGCTTTGAGAAAACTGGAGAGGGAATTGCACGCTGGGCGTCTGCAAGGCCTGCGCATCCTGACTGTAATTCATGGATACGGATCCAGTGGCAAAGGTGGTGCTATCGGCATCGAGTGCAGGAAGGTACTGGCGTATCTTAAGGGCAAGGGTGAAATCAATACCTTTATTCTTGGAGAGGAATTCAAACTGAGGTCAGGTCCAACCCAGGATCTGCTGCGCCGCTTTCCTCAAATAGCAGGCAATGCTAATCTCAATATGGGAAATCGGGGCATTACCCTGGTTGTTTTGTAGCTTGTTCGATTTTATTGTATTCTGTTGCCGGAACTCTCTTGCAAGAGAGTGTTTGTCGAAGTATATAGAATGGTTATTAGTATTTAGTCAGGTAGTCAGGACCGTGTTGTTGAGATAAAATTTATCAAAGGAGATGATGGTAATGAACAGATTGATGGTATTTGCCTTGACAGGCCTGCTGCTGTTTCCAGCCCTTGGCGTTGCAGCTGACAAGGCTAAACCCGCGGCTGAGCTGAAGACCTTTCAGGATAAAATCAGCTACAGTATGGGTTTGGATGTGGGGACCTATTTTAAGGGAATGAAGGAAGAAATCGATTATGATCGTTTAATCCAGGGGTTAAACGATGCCTTTAAAGAAAACAAACCGTTGATAAGCCCTGAAGAAGTGGCCCAGGTACAAAAAGAGTTTGCGGCCAAGATGCAGGAAAAACAGGCAACCCAGGTGAAAGAGCAACAGGAAAAGAACCAGAAGACCGGTGAAGAGTATCTTGCCAAGAATAAAGATAAAAAAGGGGTTGTTATCACCAAGAGCGGGTTGCAGTATGAAAAGGTGAAAAAAGGCAGCGGCGCGAAGGTCAAGGATGGAGATCAGGTCAAGGTGCATTATACTGGAACATTTGTTGACGGCACTGTCTTTGACGATTCCCGAAAACGTGGCGAACCTGCTGTTTTTGGTGTTGATCAGGTGATTCCTGGCTGGAGTGAGGCCATGAAGTTGATGACTGTTGGCTCTCAGTACAAGCTCGCTATTCCATCCAGCCTCGCCTATGGTGAGCAGGGAGCGCCACCAGTGATTGGGCCAAATGCTGTTCTGCTCTTTGATGTAGAGCTCCTCTCTATCGAAAAGAAAGAAGCAGCTCCTGCTCCTGCTGCTGCCGCTGAAAAGAAGTAATGACGAGGTTTGACCATGGGTAAGCCCAAGAAGCTCAAGAAAAAATGTTGTCATAAATTTGAGAAGAAAGGGAGCTGTTGTCCCAGTTGTCCATTGAGTGGGCACGATGAAGAGAAAAAAATGAAGAAGGAAAAGCAGGACAAGAAGAAAAAGAAGTAGCAGTTAAAGAAGAGCGGTAAAGAATACTTTAGCGCTGGTTGAGTTTTACCGGAGTATATCTTCAGGATGTGCCCCAAACGGTTCAGAAGGATATCCTTCTGAACCGTTTTTTTTTATGATTTTTTCAATCTTTTTTCAACAGTTAACAGGAAACAGGCCGAATCGTCCTGTTTTACATACTACCCATTGTGACACGTGCAGGTTTTACGTATCTCAGCGACAGAGGGCAACAGCGGAGAGGACGGTATAGAGACCAAGCCAGCCGAGGATGAAGGTGAGGAGGCTGTGAGAGTATCTGCTGTTTGGCTGCAGGAAGAAGAGGGCCAGAATCAGGGTGCTGGGGAAGATAACCCCGGCAAGAAGTGGGGGGAGGAATCTGAGCAGTTCCTGGAGACCGAGAAAAAACCAGGGGCCATTGATTTGCAAAAGTCCAAGGGTTTCCGGCTCAAACGGGGCGGTGAACAACAGGCAGAAAAGAAGGATAGTGGCAGTGAGCAAGGGGTGCTGGCGGAAAGAGGTGCGGTATTTTCGCAGATGTTCCCAGGCCAGGACGCCCCAGATGAGACCGAAGCCGATGACATGATTGACATAGACCCGCTTCATGCCGTCATCGCTGATGGAAAAAAGGAGATCATTCAAAGCGCCTCCTGCTCCAGGGATGGCGATAATGATATTTTCGGCAATCAGGCCGGCAGAGGTGCCGGTGCTGTCCCCCCGCAGGACGTAGCCGCTGAAGAGAAGGAGGAGTCCGACCGGCAGGGTGGCGGTCAGCCTGATCCACTGGGCCCGGTTATAGGTGTCACAGCGTTTGAAGATGGCCCAGAGGTGGACAAGGGAGAGCAGGAAGAAGAGTTGGCTGGAATAGAAGTGGAGCGAACGGAAATAGTCACCGAAAGGAACAAGCACATCAAGGGAGCTGGCGGAGTAGAGCGGGGTGGCCGGGTCATACTGGAAGGCCACCACCACGCCTGAGAGCACCGAGATGAAAAGAGAGATGAGGCCCCACTCTCCCCATTTGACGTCAGTTAATTTCTCTTTTAATAGGCTATTCATGGGCTCAGTAAGGATCAGATGGTGACGATGTAGCCGCCTGAATCGTCAAGCTTCTCAACCTTGAAACGAGGGAGCGGCTGCTTGGCCGGCCCTTGAATGACCTCACCCTGAGGGGTGAAACGGGACTGGTGGCAGGGGCATTCCAGAAATCCTTCATTTGCCCGATGATTGATCTTGCAGCCGAGGTGGGTGCATTTTCTCGAAACGGCCCAGGGGCCTTGTTCGCTCTCAAAGAGGATGAAGTCGGGTCCCAGGAAAAAACCGCCGGGACTGAGCGTGGCCTTGATTTCAACGAGACGAGGCTGAGTCGGAACCTTGAATCCCAGAAAGCGCAGGATCGGGTAGCAGAGGGCAAGGAGGCCGAAGGCAAGAAAGAAACGTCGCCGGCATGGAAACAAGGAGTGAGGGGTTTTTAAGGGCGGCATGACAAGAGGTAATGGCTGGTGTGTTATCCGGTGCCTATGGGCTTCAGGAAGCAAAGGTCTCTACCAGGAGCTGGTTCACATGCGCCGGTACCAGTTCGCTGATATCTCCACCGTGTCTGGCCGCGTCTTTGATGATTGAGGAGCTGATAAATATCCAGCGGAAGGCAGGCATCAGAAAGAGGGTATCGACCTCTCGTTCCAGTTTACGATTCATCAGCGCCAGTTGAAACTCGTAATCAAAGTCTGAGACCGCCCTCAGGCCGCGAATAATTGCCTTGGCGCCGCGCTGTTTGGCGTAGTTGACCAGAAGGCCGGAGACCGCGGCGACCTCTATGCGCGAGTAGTCTTCCGGGAAACATTTCTTAACCATCTCAATCCGTTGATCCAGGGTGAACAGCGGGGTCTTTCCGGGATTGATGGCAATGGCGATAATGACCCGGTCAAAGAGAATCAAGGCCCGATTGATGATATCTATATGGCCCATGGTGATAGGGTCAAAGGTACCTGGATAAATGGCGATGGTGGGTGATGTGGGCATCAGTCTGTCTCATTCGGCAGAGGCTGGTAAAACCAGAAACCGGCTTCACCATATTTGCGCTGGTCCACCAGGGTCAGTTTCGTTAATTTTTCCGGCAGGGACTCTTTGGCGCGATCTTCAACGATAAGCAGGGTCTGCTTGCGCAGAAGGGCGCTGGTGTCCAGGGCTCGCAGCAACTGAATTGACAGACCCTGCGAATAAGGAGGGTCAAGGAAAATCAGATCAAATCCAGGAGCGCTTCGCAGCTTTTCTGAAAAAAAAGGCAGGCTGCGGCGCAGGTCATGTTTGACCAGGGTCACAGGTTTGAACTCGTCCAGCTGAATGGTAGCTTGATTTTTTTCGTCAACTTCACGCTGGTTGTCGAGGGCGTCCATGCAGAGCTGAATATTCCTGTGTATGAGTTCAAGGGCCTGGGGGAGGAAATCGACAAAGCAGACGTTCCTGGCCCCACGGCTCAGCGCCTCAATTCCCAGGGCCCCGGTCCCGGCAAAGAGATCAAGAACAGTGGCCCCCTTGACCTTGTCACCGATGATGTTAAAGAGTGCTTCGCGCGCCCGATCAGATGTGGGACGAATGATATTCTCACGGGCTGGCGGCGTAAAAAGTTTTCTACCCTTGGCCCATCCGCTTATAATTCTCAAATTTCTTTACTTAATGTTGGCAATAAAATATTCAGCGATCTGGACGGCATTGAGGGCCGCTCCTTTGAGGATATTGTCGGAGACAACCCACATGTTGATACCATTGGCGATTGAGTCATCCTCGCGGATCCTTCCCACCAGTGTCTCGAATTTCCCCTCACAATCGATGGCCATGGGGTAGCGTGACAAGGTCGGTTCATCCACAAGCTGGACGCCGGCGGCATGGGATAAAAGCTCCTTGACTTCGGCGGCGCTGATCTTCTCTCTGGTCTCGATGTTCACGGCCTCGGAGTGTCCGTAAAAGACCGGCACTCGCACTGCGGTTGCAGTAATGCCGATGGTGTCGTCTTCAAAGATCTTCCTGGTCTCGTTGACCATCTTCATCTCTTCCTTGGTGTAACCGTTGTCAAGAAAGCTGTCAATCTGCGGCAGGCAGTTGAAGGCTATCTGGTGGGGATAGACTTCATGTTTCATTGGCTTACCGGCGGCATAGGCGTGCACCTGGGCCTTCAGCTCATCAATGGCCTTGGCACCGGTTCCAGAGACTGCCTGATACGTTGAGATCACCAGCCGCTTAATGCCGACCTTGTCGTAGATCGGTTTCAGGGCGACCAGCATCTGGATCGTGGAGCAGTTGGGGTTGGCGATAATGCCCCGCTTGGTGTACCTGGCTATGGCATGGGGATTGACCTCGGGAACCACCAGGGGGATCTCGGGGTCCATGCGAAAGGCGCTCGAATTGTCGATGACGACCGCCCCTGCAGCAGCGGCAGCGGGTGCGAACTCGATAGAACGCGAGGCGCCGGCGGAAAAAAGGGCAATATCAATTCCTGCAAAGGCATCTTTGGAGAGGAGTTGGACGGTCAGTTCTTTGCCGCCAAAGGAGATTTTTTTGCCAACGGAACGTTCGGAGGCCAGGAGTCTCAACTCATTAATAGGGAAGTTCCTACGGCGTAAAACGTCAAGCATGGCACCGCCAACGGCACCGGTTGCGCCGGCTATGGCAACATTATATCTTTTCTGTTCACTGACCATGTTCACTTTTCCTTATGAAGATGCTGGTATTTTTTGAGTGCCTTGTTTTCCAAGGTACGATCGTTTGATTATGACGAATGATGCTGAGATGATGCCGGTGTTTTCTTGACACCTCGAATCCTGGTGTAAATGGCCATGCCGGGGCCTGATGCGATATAAAGAAGACAGATAACAAAGAGCATGATATCCGGTTCAGCGGCAATCAGGATGAAGAGCAGCAGCATTCCGACCAGAATCTGAAAGGTCTTGAAGCGGTCCGTGTTCGGCTTTTTAAAACTGAGGTATCTATGGGTGGAGACCATCAGGTAGGAGAGCAGATAGACGAGCAGCAGCAGAGAAATGTGCTTTACCTCACCGGTGAGGCCAAGATAATGAGAAAAGAGGACACTGGTGACGATCATGGCGGCAGCGGCAGGGCAGGGCAGGCCAACGAAATCTTTACTGTCAGACTTGGTATCCTGGGAGTTGAAACGGGCCAAGCGCAATGAGGTCATGGCTACATAGAGAAAGGCGGCCAGCCAGCCATAGCGGCCATAGGGATGCAGGGCCCAGAGATAGGCCAGGAGTCCGGGGGCGACGCCAAAGGAGACCATGTCGCAGAGTGAATCCAGTTCAACACCGAATTGACTGGTGGTCCTGGTCATGCGCGCGACCCGGCCGTCAAGGCCGTCAAAGATGGCTGCCACCCGGATGGCGATGGCGGCGGTCTTGAAATCTTTGTTGACAGAGGCGATCATGGAGTAAAATCCACAAAAAAGACTGGCAAGGGTAAACATGCAGGGGAGCGGATAAAATTTGGAACTCATTTCCTGTTGATTATCTGACATAAGGGGTTTCCTCCAGTGAGGATGGCTCCAAGGATGCGCTGAAAAGATATACCTGGATGTTCTTGCGCAGCTTCCCTTGCAACTGTTTTTCAGGGAAGATAGCCAATAACAGTTTCTCCGGCCCTTACTTTCTGACCGACCGCAATCTCGAGCTGGGTCTGGCTGGGGATGTAGAGATCAACACGGGAGCCAAAGCGGATCAGACCGAATCGCTGACCGCGACGCACCTGATCGTCGGCCTCAAGCCAGCAGACGATCCTTCTGGCAATAAGGCCTGCAACCTGGACAAAGGCAAGCCTGTGTCCGCTGGCGCTCTTGAGAAGGGTGGCGCAATGTTCGTTGTGCATGGCACCACGGTCACTGTCCGCCGAATAAAATTTCCCCGGAGTGTAGATGATCTTCTCAACGGTGCCGCTTACCGGAGCACGGTTGACATGGACGTTAAAGACGTTCATGAAGATTGAGATCTTGTACACCTGGCCGAGAAGATATTGGTCGTCAATGATCTTTTCGATCAGGATCACCTTGCCATCGGCCGGAGAGATCAGGGCATCTTCGCTGATGGGGCCGATGCGCTCAGGATCGCGGAAGAAATAGACGACAAAGGTGGTCAGTGCCAGCGCCGCCAGGGCCAGAATGTCATAGCCTAAAATGGCAACAATGATGGTGATAAAGGCGCTGAATCCGATGAAGGGATAGCCTTCCTTGGCAATCGGGATCTGAGGAGATATCATTTTTTGCTGGCCCTTGCCATGGCAATAGTGCCGGTACGTACGATCTCCTGAATGCCGATCGGCTTCAGGATATCAATGATGGCCTGGACCTTGGACGCGGATCCGGTGACCTCCACCGCATAGGATTTCGGACTCACATCCACGACCTTGCCGCGGAAGATATCAATGACCCGCAGAACCTCGGCTCGGGATTGGGCCTCGGCCTTGACCCGGATCAGCACCATCTCCCGCTCAACATATTCCCTGTCGCTGATGTCGGTCACCTTGATGACATCGATGAGCTTATGCAGCTGCTTGGTTATCTGCTCAATAATGGCCTCGTCGCCGCGGGTGACGAGCGTCAGGCAGGAAATGGAGGATTCGAGAGTCGGGGCGACACTGAGACTTTCAATGTTAAAGCCGCGACCGCTGAACAGGCCGGTAACCCTTGAAAGAACTCCAGGCTTATTTTGAAGAAGTACGGAAATTGTATGTTTCATCTATTTGTCCTGTGCGAAGTATATTTTGTTACAACTGCCTCTTAAGGGAATGAGTAAAAAAGCAGATCATTCCCTGATCTTTTCAGAAATTAAGGCGCCGGAAGCCGAGACTAGACCAAAAGCATCTCGGTAGTGGCCTTTCCTGCCGGTACCATGGGGAAAACACACTCTTCCCTGGCAATGTTAAAGTCCATGATCACGGTATTATCAGTGGCCAGGGCCTCTTTGATCACCGCCTCTACCTCACTTTTCTTGGTGGCCCGTAAGCCGACCGCGCCGTATGCCTGAGCCAGCATCACAAAGTCAGGGGTCACCTCCATGACGGTTCCGGCGTAGCGTTTATTGTAGAAGAGTTCCTGCCACTGACGCACCATTCCCAGATAATTATTGTTGAGGATGGCAACCTTGACCGGACACTTATACTGTTTGGCGGTGGCCAGTTCCTGGATATTCATCTGGATGGAGCCGTCGCCGGCCACATCGATAACAGTTTTGTCAGGGAATGCCATCTTGGCACCGATAGCAGCCGGCAGGCCATAGCCCATGGTGCCGAGTCCGCCTGAGGTTGCCCACTGGCGTGGTTTGTTGAACTTGTAAAACTGGGCGGCCCACATCTGATTCTGGCCAACCTCGGTGGTGATAATGGCATCACCATGGGTGAGTTTGTCCAGCATTTCGACGACATATTGGGGCTTGATGATCTCCCCTTCATCAATGTAGGACATGGGGTGCTTCTTCGTCCATTCATCGATGGTGGCGCGCCAGGGCTCATGACTTGCCGCCACCTGATCACGGTTGAAATCACTGGAGGTGTTGAACCAGGCGTTCATGGCCGTGAGGGCATGTTTGCAGTCGGCGACAATAGGGATGTCAACCTTGACATTTTTACTGATCGAAGTGGGATCAATGTCAATATGGATGATGGTTGCATGGGGGGCAAAGGCGTCGAGACGGCCGGTAACCCGGTCATCAAAGCGGGCTCCGACTGCGATCAGCAGATCACTGTGGGCAACGGCCATGTTGGCGGTATAACTGCCATGCATGCCGAGCATGCCCATGGAGAGCGGGTCGCTCCCGGGAAAACCGCCCAGGCCCATCAGGGTCATGGTGACAGGGATATTGAGCTTCTTGGCCAGTTCGGTCAGCTCTTCGCTGGCATTGGAAAGAATGACACCGCCGCCGACATAGAGCACTGGGTTTTTGGCCTTCAGCATCTTTTTACATGCCTTTTCTATCTGACCCGGGTGTGGCTCATAGGTGGGCTGATAGTTCTGCATCCTGATCGGCTTTTTCTCGGTAAAGTCAACCATCGTGGCGACAACATCCTTGGGAAGATCTACCAGTACAGGCCCTGGACGGCCGGTGCGGGCGATGTGGAAGGCCTCGCGCAGGGTGGGAACCAGGTCTTTGGCGTCTTTCACCAGATAGTTGTGTTTGGTACAGGGGCGGGTGATTCCAACGATATCCACCTCCTGGAAGGCATCATTACCGATCAGGGGAGTGGGCACCTGGCCGGTGAGGATGACCATGGGGATGGAATCCATGTAGGCCGTGGCAATGGCGGTGACACCATTGGTTGCGCCCGGGCCTGAGGTGAGCAGGGCGACACCGACTTCGCCGGTTACCCTGGCCAGGCCGTCAGCCGCATGCACGGCACCTTGTTCATGGCGTACAAGAACATTGGTAATGTCCGAATCCATCAGGGCATCAAAGAGGTCAATGACCGCGCCACCGGGGAAACCGAAAATAGTTTTTACTCCTTCTTCCTGAAGGCAGCGTATAATGGCCTGAGAGCCGCTAATTTTTTCCATGAAGCCTCTTCCTTTCATTAAGTGATTTTTTTTCAGAAAAGTTGGCAATCTTAAAAAGTCTGCGAATTTGCCCGCGTTAATTTTATATTAAAAAATATACAGAGTGGTAGAATATATATCTATGACAGGGTTAATGTCAAGAATGAAGGTTATTTCTGGGAATAATTCCTGAGATGAGCTGCAATGAAAAAGCTGCTTGACAAGGAACGATTATCGAGTTTACTTTATTCATATCTTTTTCATTAATTTTTTCTTTGTGAATTATAAATGATGTCTCGTCGTCTTCCTCTATCCCTGCTTCTATCAGCAACTCTCTCAGCTCGTGCTGTGGCAGAGGTGGCGAAATTCTGATTGTTTAAACAAATAACCAGTAAAACCCCAAGGCCGCGGTGCAAAACCCCGGCCTTTTTTATTTAGATGCCGTTATAAAACGAGCAGGGGACTTTTTTTGCTTGTTTTATTTACGGCTTCTTATGCCGCCTCTCATCGTCGTACGTCGATGGTATCTTATGACAACGGCTTGTCCGAGGGTTTCACAGGCCCGGGGCCATCTTAAAAAAGGAGTATAAAGGTCATGAATCCTGATGCAGTGAAAAAATATCGTCCTTATCCCCGTCTGGATCTGCCGGGCCGTACCTGGCCGGAAAAAACCATCACCAAGGCCCCTGACTGGTGCAGTGTCGATCTGCGTGACGGCAATCAGGCCCTGGTTCAGCCCATGAACCTTGAGGAAAAGCTGGAGCTTTTTCAATTGCTTGTCGATGTCGGTTTTAAGGAGATCGAGATCGGGTTCCCCTCGGCCTCCCAGGTGGAGTTTGATTTTGCCAGGACGCTCATTGAGCAGGGCTTGATCCCCGACGATGTGACGATCCAGATCCTGACCCCGGCCAGGGAACATCTCATCAAGAGGAGTTTTGAGTCCATCAAAGGGGCGAAAAAGGCCGTTGTTCATCTCTACAACTCCACATCCACCCTCCAGCGGCGTGTGGTTTTTCAGATGAGCAGGGCCGAGATTATTGGACTTGCCATCGACGGGGCGCGGATGATTCTCGATGAAGCAAAAGTCTATCCTGAGACCTCGTTCCGCTATGAATATTCCCCGGAGAGTTTCACCGGAACTGAGCTGGGCTTTGCCCTCGAGATCTGTGAGGCGGTCATGGGGGTGTGGGAGCCGACGCCTGAGAACAGGGTGATCATCAATCTGCCGGCCACAGTCGAGATGGCGACGCCCAATATCTATGCCGATCAGATTGAGTGGTTCTGCACCAATATGAAGCAACGGGATTGCGCTATTATCAGTCTCCACGCCCACAATGATCGCGGATGCGCGGTGGCAGCCACCGAACTGGCGCTGATGGCCGGCGGCGATCGGGTGGAGGGAACCCTCTTTGGCAACGGGGAACGGACCGGTAACGTCGATATCATCACCCTGGCCCTCAATATGTTTACGCAAGGGGTCAACCCGGGACTGAATCTTCATGATATCAACCGGGTGATCGATGTTTCAGAACGGGTGACCAGGATCCCGGTGCATATCAGGCACCCTTACGCCGGCGAACTGGTCTATACGGCCTTTTCCGGCTCCCATCAGGATGCCATCAATAAGGGGATGGCTGCCTGTGATGCCGCTGTCGACAGGGTGTGGGCCGTCCCGTATCTCCCCATTGATCCCAGGGACGTGGGCCGCAGCTATGAATCCATTATCCGCATCAACAGTCAGTCGGGCAAAGGCGGGGTCGCCTGGATCATGGACCGGGAGTTTGGCTTCAAGATGCCCAAAGAGATGCACCCTGAATTTGGAGCCGTCATTCAAAAGCTGACAGACTCCGAGGGCAGGGAATTGCAGCTGTCAGAACTCTGGGGTGCCTTCAAGGATGAGTATCTGGCCGTTACCCGACCGTATGGCCTCGTCTCCTTTAACGTCCTGAAGCGGCACGTGGATGCCGATGCAGAACGCTCCTCAGCCGATGTTGAGGCCACTATCAGTGTCGATGGTCAGCTCGTGGAGGTGTCGGCGACCGGCAATGGTCCGCTGGACGCCTTTTGCGGGGCGCTGAAAGAGGGGCTTGGATGTGAGTTTACCCTGTGTGGCTATCATGAACATGCCCTGAGCAAGGGCTCAGGTTCCAAGGCGGTTGCCTATATAGAGACGGAGTATCCCGAC
>JANZPQ010000110.1:0-6267 GCA_038040945.1 Desulfobulbaceae bacterium
TATTTACGACACATCTCAGCTGAGACGGGCGCGATTCCTTCCAGTCGTTTTTGAAAGATGATATTGCCGGTCACCAAGGCGTCATATTTTTTGAGCGATTTGCGCATGCGGGGGATAAACCGTTTCGCGGCCGCAATAAAATCATCGTCTACATCGTTGTAGAGACCACCAAAGCGATAATAACAATAGGTTAACCTGGCCCCTGTCACTGCTTCCAGCATATCAAGGATTTGTTCACGATCCTCGATGGCGTACATGAGAGGAGTGAAGCCACCAAGATCCATAACAAAGGCGCCGAACCAGAAGAGGTGTGATGATATACGATTGAGCTCAACGGTGATGGCCCGGATGTATTCGGCGCGTTCCGGCACCTCAATCCCTGCGGCCCGCTCTATGGCCAGGACATGACCATGGGTATAGGCCAAGGCGCCGAGGTAATCGAGGCGACTCAAGTTGGGAAGATATTGGGCGTAGGTTCTGTTTTCGCCCATTTTTTCGTGCATGCGGTGAATATAGCCAAGGACAGTTTCCGCCTTGACAATATATTCGCCATCCATTTGCATTTTAACCCTGAGAACGCCATGGGTTGCGGGATGCTGTGGCCCGACATTCAGGAGGAATGTCTCGTCCGGTCGAAGTTGAATTGGAGCGCTCATGCCTTGAAATCCTTTAAGAGTGGATGAAAATCTGCATCTTCAGGAAGGAGCAGGGGGACGAGGTGAGGGTGACCTTCAAATTTGATGCCAAAAAAGTCGTGGGTCTCTCGCTCATGCCAGTTTGCTCCGGCGTATATGGTTGAGATGGTAGGGACTACGGGTTTGTCACGAGGTATACGGGTGCGGATAACCACCCGGCAGGTGTCAAAGTCGAAACGGGAAAAGTCATAGATGACTTCCAACTGGTTTTCTTTAATCCAGTCTACTCCGGTGATGCTTTCAATGAAAAATCCTGCCTGGTCAATGATAGTGACCGCGGCCAGGAGTTGGTCTGCTGCAACCTGGGCGTCAAGATGATATCCATGGATGGTGTAATCACGTGTGATGACACCGTTATCCCTAGGCGTGCCAGGCTCAGCTTCATGTGCGGGCATAGACCCGGCA
The DNA here is from genome assembly GCA_038040945.1 of Desulfobulbaceae bacterium. Taxonomy (GTDB): domain Bacteria; phylum Desulfobacterota; class Desulfobulbia; order Desulfobulbales; family Desulfocapsaceae; genus UBA2270. Next base: position 1,101 of record JANZPQ010000110.1, read on the forward strand.
AAGAGCGCCTGCAGTGCTTGCTGTGTTGTTTCTAATATCATATATATCCTGTGGCTCCAAAGGAATGTAAAACGGCTTAAATGATTGGTTGTGTCATGTTCAACCTGGCCCGAGAAGCGTAGTAACGTGTAACCTGAATCCTGCAATCGTTCGGCATTCAGACGTCAAATACAGGCACATCTGCTGCGTCGGCTGCACGGATTTCATGCTCAACGTAGCACAACTACGTCTGCGCTGAAATCCGTTTGCCTCCTTGCATCTGTGCCTGTCTTGACGCCCTCTATGCTCGAACGATTGCAGGATTCAGGTGTAAAAATCTATGCAGTCTCAGGGTTTTTCCATCTGTTCCAGCCCGAAATTTTATGTTCGAGTTCAATGATGCCCTGTAACAAGGCCTCAGGTCGGGGAGGACAGCCGGGGACATAGACGTCAACCGGTAAAAACTGGTCAGCGCCGAGGACAATGCCATACTGACCCTCAAAGGCAAAGGGGCCACCAGAGATTGCGCAGTTGCCGAGTGCCATAACCCATTTTGGTTCAGGCATCTGGTCGTAGAGCGTTTTAATCCCCGGTTGCATTTTTTTTGAGATGGTACCGGCTATAATCATCACATCACTTTGCCTGGGAGACGGGCGAAAAACCTCAGCTCCAAAGCGAGCCATGTCGAATCTGGCACATCCTGTTGCCATCATTTCAATGGCACAGCAGGCCAGGCCGAAAGTGAGCGGCCATAAAGAATTTGCCCGGCCAAGATTGATCAGTTTGTCGGCGATGGCAAATTGAACCAGTGACGAAGGTACTGCTTCTAACGGTGAAGGTACGTTTTGCGTTCCCACTTGAATACTCCCTTGATCCATGCGTATACGATTGCGAGCGATAAAATTCCGACAAAGAGGACAACTTCTATAAAATCTCTATAGGCAAACATCTCATTGTTGTAAGCAAGGGCGACCGGGAAAAGAAAGAGGACATCGACATCAAAGGCAAGAAAGATAAGGGCGTACTGGAAAAAAACCGTGCCGTATCGTACCCAGCTGTCACCAATGGGCACCATGCCGCATTCAATGAATTGTTTGTTTTTATTTTCGAATTGACGGGTGCCGCGAGGCATGAAGAGATAAACAATGGCGATAGGACCCAGGGCAAAGGCGAGGCCGCCCAGGGTGAAAGCTGCGATCCAGAGAACATTGTCACGATAAAGAAAGTCTGAAAATTGAAGCTCCATATTCGTACTCCTGATATTGAATGAACGATCAATTCTTCATGAATGGCAATCATTTATAATGAAGGACGGAAGGCTTGTCAATAGAATAATGAATGATCATTCATTATCAATCATGAATGTAAAGGGTATTATTTGTTCAATTTTTATAGGAAATCTTATTGACTGAAAATAACATTGATGAAAGCTATTGAGAAAATGTATATACGTGATAAAGTGCGGCAACACTAATCTAAAAAAAAGATAATTTTTATAAGTAATATTGAAGAAGGAAGGAATAAATGTCTATCACCTTGAGACAATTGGAAATATTTATTGCGGTAGCAGAGACGGCCCAGGTTACCAAGGCGAGCAAAAAATTGTTTGTGACTCAGTCAGCGGTGAGCATGGCCTTGGCTGAACTTGAAAATCAGCTTGTCGGACCTCTTTTTGATCGCCATGGACGCAGTCTGCTGTTGAATGAAAGGGGCCGCTATCTGTTACCTCTTGCTAAGGAGATTGTCTGTCAGGTCAGTAATGTCGAGAGTATCATGACCGAGAAGAATGATGAGCTTACCGGCCATATTAATATTGTGGCCAGCACCACCATTGGTGACTATCTTCTTCCTTATCTGATTGGTGCCTTCAAACGGATGCATGTTCAGGTTGGTATTAACATGCTTGTTCATCATACTCGCTATGCCGAGACTCTTATTCGGGAGGGAAAGGCGGATGTCGCTTTTGTCGAAGGTCCGGTGAAGCATCCTGATACCATAATCCGCCCCTGGTTTAAGGACGAGCTTGTTGTACTTGTTGGTCCTGGTGATCCCCTGGCCGGCAATGAGATATTTGATGTGAAGACGGATTTCAAGAATACCCGATGGATCATGCGGGAAGAGGGGTCCGGCACGGTAGCCATATTCCGCGAGAAGATGAAGGCCTATCTTGGCCAGATCAATGTGATCATGGAGATGGGCCATCCTGAGGCCATTAAACGGGCCGTTGAGTCAGGGGTAGGTATTGCCTGTCTTTCCTCGTTGACGGTGTGTCGGGAAGTGGAACACGGCTGGTTAAAAAGTCTTAAGGTCGAAGGGCTTGATATGCACCGTCAACTGCAGATAATTTCACGGAAAGGCCATGTCATGAGTGATGCCCTGGCAGAATTCCTCGCCTTCTGTGACGTGATGTCCACCTGCAGCGCCAGCAGGGCCTGTCTCTCTTCACCGTGGAAGCTGCAATCCTTATTGGCAAAACAATCCCTGCTGACCAAGCAGTTGTTGACATTAAAGAAATAATCGTTCTGGGAGAGAGGGCGTGAAAGAGGGGTAAGGCGAAGAGAATTTTTTATGAAATAATAAGATCGGCTCTTTCCCGCCTTAGAACATTAAGTCTCCGAGGTGGGAAAAAGCCGATTTTTGATTTGTGGCCCTTATCCTTGCAGGTTGGCCAAGGCTTTTTTTATCCTGCCCATGCCGTCTTTGATGATCTCCATGGAGGTGGCAAAGGAGAAGCGGACAAATTCGTCGGCCCCGAAGGCGGCACCTGGCACGGAGGCGACTTTTGCCTCATCGAGGAAATAGTCAGCCAGATCCACTGAGTTATTAATGGCCTTGCCGTTAAAAGTTTTTCCGAAGTAGTGGGAAAAATTGGGGAAAACGTAAAATGCCCCTTTGGGATTAACGCACGTTACCCCTTCGATTGAGCGAAGGTCTTCAACAAAAAAGTCTCGTCTGGGAAGGAAGGCCTTCTGCATGATTTTCGGGAAATCCTGCGGGCCGGTGACTGCAGCCAGTGCGGCCTTCTGGGAAATGGATGAGGGGTTGGATGTCGATTGGCCCTGGATCTTATTCATGGCCGCTATGATATGTTTCGGTCCGGCAGTCCAGCCGATCCGCCATCCTGTCATGGCAAAGGATTTGGATACTCCGTTGAGGATCAGGGTCTGATCCTTTAATCGCTTGTCAATATCGAGGATATGGGGGAGTTCCGTATCCATATAGGTGATGGTGTCATAGATGTCATCGGTGATAATCAGCCAGCCGTGCTCCAGGGCCAGTGTGGCAATAGACTGCAGGGCCTCAACTGAGAACGTAGATCCGGTTGGGTTTGACGGCGAATTGATAATGATGGCCCGGGTCTTGCTGGTAACATATTTGTGGAGGATCGCCGGGTTGAGGTCAAAGGCATCCTGCTCTAGAAGCGGTACCAGAACCGGGATGCCTCCTGCCAGTTGCACCATCGGCGGATAGGAGACCCAGTAGGGAGTGGGGATGAGAACCTCATCCCCGGGATTGAGCACGGCCTGGAACATGTTGTAGAGACCATGCTTTCCGCCGCAGGCAACCTGGATCTCGTCTATTGTATAGGAGAGCCCTTTGTCTGTTTGCAGCCGCTGGCAGATAGCCTCACGTAATTCAGGAATTCCAGGGACCGCTGTGTAACGGGTAAATCCTTCATCGATAGCTTTTTTCCCTGCTTCACAGACATGGGGAGGTGTGTCAAAGTCGGGTTCTCCGACGCTGAAGTTGAGGATGTCAGCACCTGCAGCCTTCAGTGCCTTGGCCTTGGCGTTCACGGCAAGTGTCGGGGAGGGTTTGATGTTGATAACTCTGTCTGCCGGTGTGATGATAGGAGAACTCATTTTGGTATCCTTCTTGAGGGCTTTTATGGTATTCTGATTACAAGGTTGAGGGAGAGATTTTTTTTAAGATTCATTTTCAATTCTCTACCTGTTTCATTTCTTTTTGGCAACAGGAAAAAAGAAAACGTCAAAGGATGAGTTCAGTAGAATATTTTTTCCAGTACGAGGCCATGAGCAGGTGCGGTCGGTCCTGCCGCACTTCTTTTTCTGGACAGGAGTGTTTGCTCAAACTCCAGAACAGATCGTCTCCCTTTTCCTGCCTCCAGGAGAGTGCCAACCAGATTGCGGACCATGTGCCGCAAAAAACCATCAGCAGTGAATTGAAACTGGTACGTTTCCGGGGCTATCTGGGTAAAGGTTGCTTCATGCAGGGCGCGAACCGCTCCACGGGCACTTGGTGCGTTGAGGTCTCGGGAACCTGAGGCCTCAAAACTGGCAAAATCATGGGCTCCCCTGATCTTTTCAAGGCAGGGCTGGATTCTTTCATGGTGCGTGAGCTGAGGAAAATGGAGGCAGTAGAGGCAGTGTAAGGGGAGCTGGATCGGCCCGGTAAACAGGGAGTAGGTGTATGTTTTGCATTTGGCAGAAAAGCGGGCGTGAAAGTCATGGCCAACTTCGCAGGCCTCCAGGATGCGGATGGCCCGTGGCAGGAGTCCGTTCAGCCCTCTGATCAAGGTCGAGCAGGGGATGGTGGCCTCGGTGTGAAAATTAGCAACCATGCCCCTGGCGTGGACACCTGCATCTGTTCTGCCGGCGCCGTACAAAGTTATCGGACTGTTGGTTATGAGCTGGAGACGTTGTTCAATCTCTCCCTGGATGGTGATTTTGTTTTTCTGTCTCTGCCAGCCGCTATATCCGGTTCCATCAAAGGCGATGGTCAGTTGTATGTTACGCATAGCAGGGGCTGATATTTTTCAGCGGCTTATGGAAAAAAAGGCGCAGTTTCAAGACCGGCAGTTTCAGAAAACCCGCACATCAGATTCATATTCTGTACCGCCTGTCCGGCAGCACCTTTCACAATATTGTCAATGGCAGACAGGATGATGATTCGACCGGTTCGAGAGTCAATCTTGAAGCCAATGTCGCAGAAGTTTGATCCCCGTACATACTGGGTTGCTGGAAAGTTATTTTCTGGAAGGATCCGGACAAAGGGCTCTTGCGAATACATTTTTTCGTAAAGCAAGCTGACATCAGCTTGATGAAACTCTGGTTTAAGTTGGGCATAGATTGTGCTTAATATTCCGCGCACGATCGGCAGCAGATGCGGGGTAAAAGATATCTTTACAGGTTCCTGCAGAAAGGTATTGATCTCCTGCTCAATCTCA
>JANZPQ010000111.1:0-5873 GCA_038040945.1 Desulfobulbaceae bacterium
GTTAGGCTGTTTTCTGTTAAAAAATGTAGCCTGGTTGGTGCGGCCGGGTAATCCGGGGCCGGTGGGTATCAATGCCACGCCCTGCCCCGGATTCCATTGCATTTCATCCAGGCTACTTGCTTAACTGCCGGAAAGCACCACCGGGCCCGGAGTGGCATGGAAGAAAATCACATAGCCGGCCGCGGCCATTGAAAACATCAACAAGAGAGAAAGAAGGAGAAAAGGGATGACCTTGCGGACATTCAGCCAGTTTCTTTTTCTTTTTTTAGACCCACCAGTTCTCTTTCTGACACTCTTTTTTTTCTCCATCTCCGCCTCACGCACGAACCGTTTTCGATTGTGCCTATTTAAGTAGCTGTTATTTCGAGAGGATGGCTGAGCCATCCTCAAGGTACCCTTTATTTATTGCGGTTCAGGACATACGAGGCCAGGCCTTCCAGCACAGCCCTTTCCTGTTGGACCGCAGCCTGATCAAAGATACGCAACTGGGCAAGTCCATCGGCAATGATTTCTTCGGCCTTCTGCCGGGCAAGGGCAAAACCTTCATACCGGGCAATCAGTCCACTGGCCTCAGCAAAACCGCTGTTCCTCTCCTCGACACTGGCGAGCATGGTCAGCAAGCGCTGCCTGTCCTTCTCTTCCGCCCTGGACATGGCTAGGATCAGAGGCAGAGTCATCTTCCCTTCGCGAAAATCATTCCCCACCGACTTGCCTGTTTTGGCCTCATCTCCAAGATAATCAAGGAGGTCATCAATGATCTGAAAGGCGCAGCCAAGATGCAGGCCATAGGTCTGCAGTGCCTGCCGGGTCGCAGGATCTGCACCTGCAACCAGGGCCCCGATTTCACAGGTGGCCCCGATCAACCTCGCCGTCTTGCCCATGATCACCGCAAAATAATCTTCTTCCGCCAGATTGTAATTGGAGGCATTATGGAGCTGCAGAAATTCACCGTCCACCATGGCAGTCGTGGCCTGGCAGAAGATCTCGAGGGCCGCAATCCCGCCCCCGCGGCCAATGAGCAACATCGATCTGGCATGGAGAAAATCACCGGCCAGGATCGCTACCGTCTCGCTGTAAGCCACATTGACTGCCGGCCTCCCCCGACGGGTGAGCGCCTGATCAATCACATCGTCATGGAAGAGGGTCGCGCAGTGGAGATATTCACAGGCGATGGCAAGGGAGGCCACATCGACGTCCCTGCCGCCGGTCAAACGGCAGCAGAGGGTAGTGAGCAGAGGCCGGATCCGCTTGCCGCCATTAAAAAGACCATAGTGCAGCACCTCGGCAAGCAGCGCGTCCGTATCAGTGGCAAGTGTCGCCAGATCGTCCTGCATGGCCTGCTCAATTACGGCCAGATCAGGCGCGATAGCTGCCATCAAAGAAGCCCCCTCAACCGACCCGACAGATTGCCCTGTTGCTCCCATACCCATTATGCCCCCTTCACATGCGAATCGCATTTTTGTTCAAAAAATTCCCGCACATCAACCAGACTCCGCACCACAGGTGATGGCGGCAGACTGGCTCGAAAGCTGCGCCCGTAACCCTTGCTGAACAGGCGGACATCCCTGATCGCAATCACCCCGCAATCAGAGGCCGAGCGCATGAGTCTTCCCACCCCCTGACGCAGGGTGAGGATGGCACGGGGCACCTGAAAATCAAAAAAAGGTTTGCCGCCGCCATCACTAATCGCCTGGATGCGGGCCTGGATCACCGGATCGCTTGGCACCTCAAAGGGCAGCTTGTCGATAATCACACAGCTCAGAGAATCACCAGGCACATCCACCCCTTCCCAGAAACTGGCAACGGCCAGCAGCACCGAATCCGTGGTCTCCTTGAAACAGGCCAGCAACGCCTGTCTGGAGGCCCTGCCCTGCACCAGGACCGGATAGGAAAGATGGGACTCAAGGAATTCCGCCATCATATCCATGGCCTTGAAGCTGGTAAAGAGAACGAGGGCCCGCCCCTGACTGATCTGCAGGAGCTCGAGGAGTCGCCGGCACATCTTGTCATTATAGGAGGGATCGGCCGGCTCAGGAAAATCTTTTTCCGGCACATAGAGCAGTGTTCTCCCCTCATAGTCAAAAGGGGAATGAAACTGCAGGGTCACAGCCGTTGCATCGAGCCCCAGACGTTCCTTGACGTAGGAGAAATCACCACCCGCCGAAAGGGTGGCCGAGGTCATGATACAGCTCTGCACCGAGGCGTAGAGCGTCTTTTCCAGTTCTGCTGCAATACGCACCGGAGTGGCAGAGAGGCTGATCGTCCGCTCCCGCCGTTCATACCAGTGAACAAAGCTATTCCCTGCCCCACTTTCTGTTGGAAAACAGATATGCCGCAGATTGGCCTCAAGCTCTTCTGCCCGGGTGCTGAGGATATTCCACACCTCACCGGAAGCCGCCTGGGATGCCAGCAAGGCGGCCAACTGATCAAGCCCTGTGGCCACCCCCTCCACCTCCTGGCCCCAGGAACTCTGCCTGGCCATAATCTCCGCCAGCGGATATCTGCCGCGCTGGGCCGGAAAGAGCAGAAAAAATCGCTCCAGGCGCGGCACAAGGCCTCGGGCAAAGGCGATAATCTTGTCACGGCTCTTGGTCGTAAGATCTGTCTCTGCCTGACGCTCAATGTCGGCCACCAGATCGAGAAGCTGATACTGACTGAAGGTCCTGCCGAAAAATTGCGTGGCCACGCCCTCCAGATGATGGGCCTCATCAAAGATCACCGCCTGATAGCGGGGCAGGATCTCGGCAAAACCAGCCTGACGCAGGGCCAGATCTGAAAAGAAGAGATGATGATTGACAATCAGGAGCCGGGCAGATCCTGCCTGGTTGCGCAACTGATTGACAAAACAGGAAGCACCATCAGGACAATCTCCCCCAAGACACTGACTGGATTGCGCCGAGATCTTAGGCCAGAGCAGGGAGCCGTCTGCCAGCCAGGACAATTCGGCCCGATCGCCACTGCTGGTTTTATCCAGCCATTGTTTGATCCTGGTGATGTCGGTATCCTCGACAAGCGAGAGCTGAGGCGAGCTGCGATACTGATTCCAGCGATAGAGGCAGAGATAATTCTGCCTCCCCTTGACACAGAGGGCCGCGGCATCACGGCCCAGGAGCCGCTCAATCAGAGGGATTTCCTTGTTGAGGATCTGATCTTGAAGGTTAATGGTGGCGGTTGAAACGACTACCCGCTGACCGGAGAGCAGGGCCGGAATAAGATAGGCCAGGGTCTTGCCGATGCCTGTTTCCGCCTCAACCATCAACACCTTGGCCCGCTGCCCTTCTGCCCCGCCCTTTTCACCTGCCGTCAGTGTAGCAGCCACCGCTTCGGCCATCAGCAACTGACCGGAACGCGACTCAAAGGCCGGCAGATAGCGGGCCAGCAGCCCGTCGCTTGCAAAAATTTCCTTCACACACTCTCTCCAATGATATCCCTTGCCACTTCTGAAACCTGCGGGTCAGGATCTGAGACCATGGCCCGCACTGCCTTCAGGGCCCTTTCACTACCGATAATGGCCAGGACGCTGACCGCCTCGCCCCGCACATACGCCGGCAGAGGCGGGTCACTATGAAGCAGGGCCAGGAGCGACGGGGTTGCCAGATCTATCTTATCAGGCTGCACAGCGCGTAATTCCTCAAAGAGGACGGAGACCCCGAGCCGCACCTGAAAACGTGAATCATTGAGGATCTCGCCAGTCCAGCCATAGTATCTCGACTCCTGCCGAAACATGGCTGCGATATTCTCCACATGCCCCATATCGAGAAAATCCGCGATCATCTTATTAATCTCTGAATCATCTATCTCCGCCACCATACTCCTCTTCTGCTATGCCACCAGAAAAACGTATCACCAGACATACATCCATTGTTAACGGCTTATACGATTTTTTCTTTTATTTTTCAACCAAGGCGGTACAATCAAAAAAATATAATCAGAAGAGTTCATTGTCCAGGATTATAATTCCCCCTCACTCGAACAGCCGACTACTCTATGCAGCCAACTCAACTTATTGCATCAGACGAGGTGATCGTCGTCGTTGATGACTCACAGGATATCTTCTTTCTTTTTCAGGATGTTCTCAGCAGACAGGGATTTACCGTCCTCCATGCCGCCAGTGCCGCCGATTTTTTCCACCTTCTGCACACCAGAAAGGTTGCCATCGCCCTGCTCGACATAGGACTGCCCGACCGCAACGGCACAGATATCCTCGAGGAACTGGTCGTCACCTATCCTGACATGGCCATTATCATGATCACCGGTTCCAACGACCTGCAGACCGCACTCTTCTGTCTGCGACTGGGCGCTGATGATTATCTTACCAAACCCATGCAGCTTACCGACTTGAATCGCTCTGTTCACAGCACCCTCGAGAAACGGCGCCTGACTCTTGACAACCGCCTCTACCAGCAGAAGCTGGAGGCCACCACCTTCCGCACCCAGTTTCTCCATCAACTCAACCTGAAGATGAACAGCGCCTACCTGAACAGCGTCGAGCTCGAGGATGTGCTCCAGGCCATTCTGGTGGGGATCACGGCCGGCGAAGGGCTCCGCTTCAACCGGGCCTTTCTCGCCCTCTTTGACAAGGATCAGCATCTGCTGCAGGGGCGACTGGCCATCGGCCCCTCCTCCCGGGAAGAAGCGGGCCGCGTCTGGGAAGGAATCAAGACAAAAGGCCTGCACCTCAATGATATTATTGATAATTTCAAGAACTCTCCTGCCGACGACAACCGGGAAGTAAATCAGATCATCAGGAGACTCTCCATCCCGGCGACCGAACAGGACCATACCCTTATTCGCGCCTGTATTGACCGAACAAGTATCCTCGTCAAAAATGGCCAGGCCAAGGATTATCCCGTCTCCCCGCAGCTCCTTGAACTCCTGCAGACAGACAGCTTTGTCGTCGTTCCCCTCTTTTCGCCCAGCCAATCCCTTGGCGTTCTCATCGCCGACAACTTTATCACCCGCCGCCCGATCAGCGAGGAAGACATCTCCGATCTGGAGATCTTTACCAGTCAGGCAAGCCTGGCCATTGAGCACAGTTACCTCTATTCCAAGATGCTCTTCAAGATGCATGAACTGGAAGCCGTCACCCAGGAGCTGGAAAAGAACAAGGACCTGCTGGTTGATGCCGAACGCTATGCGACTATCGGCCACATGTCGGCCCAGCTGGTCCATGCCATCCGCAATCCCATCACCTCCATCGGCGGCACGGCAAGGTTGCTCGCCCGGAAGATCAGCGATCCCGACATCCTGAGATTTCTCAACATGATGGCCCAGGATGCCAGCAAGATTGAATCCACCCTTGAAGATCTGTTCAACTTTGTCACTGAAAGTGAGGCTCAGAAAACCCTCCAGCCCCTCTATCCCCTGATCCGCAAGAGTGTCATGCTGCTCTACGGAAGCATGAAAAAACAGGGAATCGACTACCAGCTCAACCTGAGCGAACCAGGCCCCTCGCTCTGTATCGACCCCCAGAAGATCAGACAGATGATCCTCCATCTGCTCCGTAACAGTATTGAGGCCATGCCGGATGGCGGCCTCCTGCAGGTCGACATCAAACAGGAGGCAGGAATGATCTCTCTTCTCATCACTGACAGCGGCATAGGGATACTCAACGGCACCCTTGCCAGAGCGACAGATCCTTTCTTCACCACCAAGATTTACGGCACCGGCATGGGGCTGACCCTGGTCAAGAAAATCGTCGCCGAACACCAGGGCACCTTTTCACTGCAACCAGGAGTGAACGGCGGGACCGTTGCCACCGTGACCCTGCCGATGGACACTGAAGAGCATCCCGAAGGGTAGGTCGGGTTTCAACCCGATGCTGCTCTTGCCCGCACCCCCTGTTGTCGGGTTAAAACCCGACCTACCCTTCA
>JANZPQ010000112.1:0-4358 GCA_038040945.1 Desulfobulbaceae bacterium
TCTTTGGGCCGCGTAAGAATGCCGCCATCCTTGAAGGAAGTAAGGTCTTTGCCAAAGAGTTCATGGCAAAATATGCTATCCCCTCCGCCTCCTTCAAGATCTTTGACGATCTGAAAAAAGCAAAAAAATATATTGATCAAATCGGTGCGCCTCTTGTCGTCAAGGCAGATGGTCTTGCTGCCGGCAAGGGTGTTATTGTTGCCGGCACTCTCAAGGAGGCCAAAGAGGCAGTTGAACTTATCATGCAGGAGAGAGCCTTTGGCGATGCCGGGAACAAGGTTGTCATTGAGGCCTGCCTGCAAGGGGAGGAAGCCTCCTTTATCGCCTTTACCGATGGCAAGACCATCCTGCCTCTGCCCACATCTCAGGATCATAAAGCTATCTATGAAGGAGACAAGGGACCGAACACGGGTGGAATGGGTGCGTATTCGCCAGCCCCGGTGGTGACTGAGGCGATTGCAGAGTACGTCATGAACAAGGTGATGCTGCCTACTATTCAAGGCATGGCCGCAGAGGGTCGCCCTTTACAGGGCATGCTTTATGCCGGTTTGATGATTGATGGGGACAACATTAACGTCCTCGAGTTTAACTGTCGTTTTGGCGATCCCGAGGCCCAACCCTTGTTGATGCGGTTGAAAAGCGATGTCGTCGATATCTTTGAAGCGGCGATTGATGGCTGTCTGGATACAATTGAGATGAAAATTGATCCACGGCCAACTGTTTGTGTGGTGATCTCCTCGGGCGGATATCCCGGTAGCTATGAGGGGGGGAGGGTCATTAAGGGGCTTGCCAAGGCGGCCAAGGAAACCGGCGTGCAGGTCTTTCATGCCGGCACAGCAACGAAAAATGGGAGGACGGTCACGGCTGGAGGTCGGGTCCTTGGGGTGACAGCCGTAGGTAAGACCCTTGAAAAGGCTATTGAGCAGGCCTACAAGGCTGTAGACTGTATTCAGTGGACCGGTTGTTATTGTCGGCGTGATATTGGTGCGAAGGCCTTGCGGCGCTCTGAAAAACAGGCGACAGGCAGGGCAGCTCTGACGTTGCGAAAATCAGGGACGGATAAAGAGCGACTGGCATCAGCCCCCCTGGTGGGTATTGTGATGGGCAGTGAATCAGATCTGCCGGTCATGCAGGTGGCTGCTGATTTTCTAAAGAAGATGCTGATACCGTATGAGATGACCTTGGCTTCGGTACATATAAGTCCTGAGCGGGCAATCAACTTTGCCAGAACGGCCCAGCAGCGTGGATTGAAGGTTATTATCGCCGGTGCAGGGATGGCTGCCCATCTGGCTGGAGTTCTCTCTGCCCAGACCGAATTACCGGTTATAGGAGTTCCCTGTAACGATTCACCTCTGCAGGGAGTGGATGCCCTGCTTGGTATGGTGCAGATGCCACCAGGAGTGCCGGTTGCCACCATGGCGATTGGTAAGGATGGCGCCAGGAACGGTGCGCTTCTTGCCGCGCGTATCCTTGCCCTGGAAGATAAGGAAATCGGGGCCAGGTTGCAGGCGTTCAAACGGGAGATGGTTTTAGAGGTTGAAGAGAAGGCCAGAAAAATTGAAGGGTAAGTGTCTCAGTTCTGATTTGCTTAACGGTCCGTCGGACGAGGAATTCAAACGGGCCGTTTCTGTCCTTGAACAGGGTGGGATTGTTGCCTTTCCCACAGAGACCTTTTACGGTCTGGCCGTTGATCCCTTTAATGAGAAGGCCCTGGCGGATCTGTTCAGGTTGAAAGGGCGTCCTGTGCAAAAACCATTTCTGGTTCTTATCCAGGATGAAAGTCAGCTGTCCTCGCTGGTACGCTCGATTCCTTCTGTATACAGACCGCTCATGAAAACCTTTTGGCCTGGTCCCTTGACCCTCGTTTTTCCGGCTCTCTCCACGCTTTCGCCAGCGCTTACCGGGGCCGACCGAGCCGGCATTGGGGTCAGGATCTCACCGCATCCGGTTGCCAGGAGATTCGGTCACTTATGGGGCAGGCCGCTGACTGCGACCAGTGCCAATCTGTCAGGAATGCCCGCTGCCCGTACCGCCGATGAAGTACGGCAGTTTTTTGGCGATGGGATTTCCTGTATCCTTGATGGTGGTCAGACACCGGGTGGGATGAGCTCAACGGTAGTTGGACTGTCTCAGGGGAAGTTGCAGTTAATCAGGGCAGGGGTTATTGATTTTTCTTCCCTGATTCAAGAAGCTAAGGATAAAGGTTGAAGGGAAGGGCTATTGATCATTTTTCAAGGTTGTTCGAGGGATAACGAGATGTTGGCTGCCTGATCACCTTTAAGGGCATTGAGTGATCATAAGGAGAGACTGGTGATGAATGACTTATGTTGGAACAAAGAATTTGCCATGGGACAGGTGGACAACGATGAAGAACTGCTCCAGGAGTTGATTGCGATCTTTCAGGATTCCTCGGCATCGGATATGGATATTCTGACTCAGGCGGTGGAGAAAGGGGATCCGGTTGAGGCCAGAAGCGCGTCTCATTCCATAAAAGGCGCGGCTGCAAGTCTTGGACTGGAGGCAATCAGGGAGTGGCTATGCTCATCGAGAAAGACTGCCGTGAGGGATCACTGACCGTTGCCAGGGAAAAGTTGCCGCAGCTTGCAACCTTATTGGCACTGCTGCGGCAACTTTAGAAGCCGGTATAAAACAAAAAATGGTTTTTCTTGGCGTGGCTCTTTTCTTTCTTTTATTGCCTGGTCAGTTGCCGATATTTAATGCGGTGCGGTTGGTCAGCCGCTGCCCCCAGGCGCGCCTTGCGGTCTTTTTCGTAATCCGAGTAATTTCCCTCAAACCAGACAACCTGCGAATCCCCCTCAAAGGCCAGGATGTGGGTGGCGATCCTGTCGAGAAACCAGCGGTCATGACTGATGACAACCGCACAACCGCCGAAATTAATCAGGGCTTCTTCCAGTGCCCGCATGGTGTTGACATCCAGATCGTTGGTGGGCTCATCAAGAAGCAGGACGTTCCCCCCTTCCTTAAGCATTCGTGCCAGATGGACCCGGTTGCGCTGACCGCCTGAGAGCAGCCCCACCTTTTTCTGCTGGGCTGATCCGGAAAAGTTAAATTTGGCCACGTAGGCCCTGGAATTAATCTCTTTGGTGCCGAGCCAGACGGTTTCCTGGCCCTCGGAGACAGCCTCCCAGATCGTCTGTTCCGGGTCAAGGACATCGCGGCTCTGGTCAACATAGGCAAGTTTAACGGTCTCGCCGAGGCGGATGGTACCAGCATCCGGCGTATCCTCTCCGGTGATCATCTTGAAGAGGGTGGACTTGCCGGCGCCGTTGGGGCCAATGATTCCGACGATACCACCGGCAGGGAGGTTGAAATTCAAATCTTCAACGAGAAGTTTGTCGCCTAGAGATTTACGCACATGTTCCGCTTCAATGACCACCTTGCCAAGACGTGGCCCGGGTGGAATAAAGATCTGCAGATCCTGGGCAAGTTTTTCGGTCTCCTGGTTCAGCAGTTGCTCGTAAGAGCTGATCCTGGCCTTGGATTTTGCCCGTCTGCCCTTGGCTGACATCTGGATCCACTCAAGCTCCCGTTGCAGGGTCCGCCGCCTCTCACTCTCTGATTTCTCTTCCGTTGCCAGCCGTTTTTCTTTCTGCTCCAACCAGGAAGAGTAGTTTCCCTTCCAGGGAATACCAATGCCACGGTCAAGCTCCAGGATCCAGCCGGCGACATTGTCGAGGAAGTAGCGATCATGGGTTACGGCAATAATCGTTCCGGCATATTGCTGCAGGTGTTGTTCCAGCCAGGAGACAGACTCAGCGTCCAGGTGATTTGTGGGCTCGTCCAGCAGGAGGATGTCCGGCTGCTTTAAGAGGATACGGCAGAGGGCAACCCTTCGCTTTTCACCACCAGAGAGGATTGCGCACAGGGTATCCGGCGCAGGACAGCGTAGGGCATCCATGGCCATTTCCAGCTTGCTGTCCAGATCCCAGGCGTTCAAAGTGTCCAGCTTGTCCTGTACCTCTCCCTGTCTGTCAATGAGCGCCTGCATCTCGTCATCACTCATGGGCTCGGCAAATTTTTCATTGATGACGTTAAACTCATGCAGCAGGTCAACGGTGGACTGGACTCCTTCTTCGACGATCTGTCTGACAGTTTTTTCAGGGTCAAGTTGGGGTTCCTGGTCCAGATAGTCGATGGTGAGTCCCGGAGAGAGAATAGTCTCACCGTTAAAATCGGTGTCAATGCCAGCCAGGATGCGCAGCAAAGTACTTTTACCGGAACCATTCAGGCCTAGCACCCCGATCTTGGCGCCATAAAAATAGGAAAGGGAGATATCCTTGAGAATGGGTTTGTTATCGTAGTATTTGCTTACCTTGATCATCGAATAGATAATCTTT
>JANZPQ010000113.1:0-5332 GCA_038040945.1 Desulfobulbaceae bacterium
CTGCCACACCTTGACTTGAAAGGTCGTTCCGGTGACCAGCAAGCGCAGCGGTTCCACAAACTCTGTCCCGGCAGGTGAAAATATCCGCGCCACCAGAGTGGTACTCCCCCCATCATCAGTAATGATCGTTGCCTGCGGCCAGGTCTGGAATAACTCTGCACGGGGCGACAGCCCATCTCCCCCATCCACAAAGGCAAGATGGCATATTTCCCTGGCGGAGGTCATGGCCAGCAGACAATCACCAAAAGGGCTAACCGAGAGACAATACTTGATGGTCAACCCCGCCCCCAGCCTCTTTCCGTACTCAGATGGCGGGGATTGTAATTGACAATTCAGTTCTGGCGACAGCGAGCCTGCCATCTGCTCTCTGAGCTCAAGTAACTTCTGCCGGGTGTGATGCAAGGTGAGGCAGTGCATGAACCGGGTCAGGTCAACACCTGCCCACTGCACAAACAGGGTGTTCAAATGCTCCCTGCTCACACCGACCCTGGCCGCAATTCCTTCCTCTCCTGATAGCCTCCACGCCCTTTCATCAAAGGCATGAACCGCCATTGCAATGGTTCGACAATCAGCCCTAGTCAAAGTATTCTCAAGGCTCCTAAAGAAGGACAGGGCTTAAAGCCATTCATCAATTATTGCGACCTTGATCGCAATACCTTCGTTGAAGATATCATATTCACGGTCACGAAACGACCATTTTAGGCAAGCACGGGGAACCGTTCCTGCCGATAGCTCAACCCAACTCTATAGAAATTTCCTATTTTACATATCGGCACATCTCTATTATCTAGTCTCTTCGTATTGATTCTGTCCCGTTCCCAATTAAAAAAATCAACAAAGAGGAAAAATTATGAGGAAATGTATTGGAATTCTGGCTATTCTGCTGATCGGGCTGCTCAACATGGCTGCCCTGTTTGAAAGTTTTAATTACGTCAAGGCAGAGGATTTCAAACAGTGGCTTGATTCCGGCAAGGCTATGGTTCTGGTGGATATCCAGGTGAAGGATGAATTTTCACTCCATCATTTTAAGGATTCCATTGAGACCAATGCCTTTCCGGTCGAGACAGAAGAACAACGGAAGATGATCGACCCTGCGGTCGCCGCCGCAAAACAAGCCGGCACGGATGTGGTGGTGATCTGTCCACGGGGTGGCGGGGGAGCGAAAAGATGCTACAGCTATCTCAAGTCCCAGGGGATCCCTGAGGAAAAACTCTTTATTCTCGAAGGCGGCGTTGCAAAATGGCCCCACAAAGAAACACTACTGAGCCGTTAAGTAATGAACCTCGACCTCCATCTGCAGGCACAGGCCTTGCACCAGGATTGTACCCGTTGCCAGGCCTGTGTCAGCCAGTGCGCCTTTCTGCAAAAAAACGGCACCCCGGGAGACATTGCAGAGTCCTTGCTGACTGGTGATTCCGCTGTCGATCCCTTTGAATGCAGCCTGTGCAATCTGTGCGCAGCGGTCTGTCCGGCCAGCATTGCACCAGGGGATTTTTTTCTGGGGATGCGCCGTCAGGTTGTGGCCCACAACAAACTCCGGACCAGGCGTTATACTTCCATCCTCAAATACGAACGCCGCGGCAGTTCTCGGCTCTTCTCCTGGTATGGCCTGCCGACTGCCTGCGATACTGTCTTTTTTCCTGGCTGCTCTCTGCCAGGCACCAGACCAGAAGCCACATGGTCTCTCTATCAACAGCTTAAAGAACAGATCCCGCATCTTGGCATGGTACTCGATTGCTGCCATAAACCCTCCCATGACCTCGGTCGACAGCAACCTTTCCTGACCTGGTTCGAAGATATGCGAGACTGGCTAATCAGGCATGGCGTCCGCCATATTATTGTGGCCTGTCCCAACTGTTACAAGGTTTTTCATAGCTACGGCCAGAGACTAACGGTACAGACGGCCTGGGAAATTCTTGCTGAGACAAACATCCCTTCCCCCTATCCTGCCATTGCGCGCGGCCGCATTACCGTACACGACCCATGCCCCTTACGTGACCATCAGGATGTGCACCAGGCAGTGCGGACGATCTTGTCACGCCTTGGGCTGAAGGTGCGGGAGATGCGACATTCCAGAAATCGCGCCATCTGCTGTGGAGAGGGTGGTTTTGTCGGTTTTGTCAATCCTGACATGGCCAAGAGATGGGGCGATATCCGTAAAGTTGAGGCTGGCGAAGATATGGTAATTACCTACTGCGCCGGATGCACTGGATTTCTGGCCAGGGCCGGAATGAAGGTGGTCCATCTGGCCGATCTGCTGGTCAACCCTGCAAAGGCCCTGTCCGGAAGATCATCAGTAGCCGGAGCACCCTTGACCTATCTCAACCGGATACGATTGAAAAAAAGACTGCAAAAGGCCCTCGCAAGCACACCATAAACAATTCCGACAAGACCGTAACTGCTGCAAGAGAAGATACATCCATGGCCACTCCCTGCAAGCGTGTGGCCATGGATTTCATCCGGGCGCCTCCTATTTGACCCCAAGCACCACATAGAAACTGCGGTTGCCGCTGCGGATCAGCAGCAGGAGATCTTGCGTCTCCCCTGCTTTTTTCATAATTTGTTGCAATTCCTTGAGGCTGCGAACCGTCTGCCGGTTGACCTCTTCAATCAGGCTGCCCGCCTGAATACGGGCCAGCGACGCCGGACTGCCCGGGGTCACCCCGGCAATAAGCACCCCCTGCTCCCTTTCATAGCCAAACTGGCGGGCCAGGTCCGGGGTCAGATCCTGGAGCGACATGCCCATCTTCTGGAAAAGCTGCTGATCCTGGGCACTCCCCGAGCGGGCCATGTCTGCGGGCTGCTCCTCCACCTGAACCGTCAGTTTCTGCTGCTTTTCGTCACGGACAAGATTGAGGTCAACCTTGCTGCCGGCAGGGGTCATGGCCACCCGGTTGCGCAGGTCGGTCACATCCGTCACAGGCTTGTTGTCAAAGCTGATAATCAGATCGCCCTTCTTGACTCCACCCTTTTCCGCCGGCGAGTCCTTGCTCACCTCGGTCACCAGGGCCCCTGATTTCTCCTTCAGCTTGAAGGAACGGGCAAGATCAGCAGTCATATCCTGGATCGCAACCCCCAGCCAGCTCCGGGTGACCTTACCCTTGGCCAGCAGCTGAGCCTTTACCGTCTTGGCCATATTGACCGGGATGGCAAAGCCGATCCCCATATAACCGCCGCTACGGGAAAAGATCGCCGTATTGATGCCGATAACCTCCCCATGGATATTGAGCAGCGGCCCTCCTGAGTTGCCGGGATTGATGGCGGCATCGGTCTGGATGAAATTTTCATACTCGTTGATGCCCATGCGGCTCCTGCCCTTGGCGCTCACCACCCCCACCGTTACCGTACGATCAAGTCCAAAAGGACTGCCTATGGCAATAACCCATTCCCCCACCTCCAGTTGATCGGAATCTCCAAGCGGAAGATAAGGGAGTTTCTGCCCATCACTGACCTTGATCAGGGCCACATCGGACTGCGGATCAGTGCCGATAACCTTTCCCTCCAGTTCCTGATCCCCTTCCAGGCGCACTGTGATCTTTTCAGCGCCGTCAATAACATGATTGTTGGTCAGAATATAGCCGTCCTCACTTATGAGAAAGCCTGATCCCGACGCCTGCGATTTAAATTGCTCTGGCGATTGTGGAACGGACGGATGCTTAAAAGATGGGCCAAAAAAGTGTTTGAAAAACGGGTCATCGAAGGGATCAAACTGGTTGTCTGGGCCCACGCCCCTGGCCGTTTTTTTCTCCACCCGCACATGCACCACCGCCGGTCCGGCTTTTTTGACCACCGAGGAAAAGGCCTCGCCCGATTTCTCCAAAAGCCGGATGCTTTCTTCTTCCTGTGCCATGCCGGTTGCCGGGAACCAGGAAAGGCCAAGGCAGAAGACCAGAAAGAGAGAGAAAGTCATCTGTACAATTCCTTGTCGCGTTCGTCTGTTCATGATGGTGTGTCCTCCTTGTACTGGTTAATGATTACATACTGTGGGTAGTTCCATTCCAACAATCAACTGGTCAGTTACGAAACATCAACGCTTCTTGTCTGTCATGGTCACGGCAATGCGCTCAATAGATGACCGGTGAATCCAGCCGCTGACGCCGTCGCCACTGCGTCCCTGTTCATTGCGAATCAGGGCATAGTCATTGTGGATTTTCATGATTCGGATCAGACGACCCTCCTCGATGACACCCGTACTCCCCGCCCCCTCAAAGGGAGAGATCAGCACAGGGCTCTGCGGGCTGATCACAACCGCCTGACGCCAGTGCTGATACTGGACAACGACTCCGGCAATGCAGAGACCAAGCAGCAAGAGACAGGCACCGCTGAGGGAAGAAGAAGTCCTGGTTGAAACAGGAAAGCGCAAGGCAGCAAGGTGCAGCAGGGCCAGGGAGACGAGAAAAAATGCGGCCAGCGCGGCCCACTGATTGAGCCCCAGCAGAGTGCCCATCTGCTGGAGTACATGGACGTCCTCTTGCAAGAGCCCTTTGTCCTGGCGCAGCAGGTACAGATTGTGGCGGATATCACCATCACCGGGGGCCAGCAGCAGGGCCCGCTCATATCCCAGAACCGCCTTGCCAACCTGGCCGTCCAGGGCATAGCTGTTAGCCAGATTATAGCACAAAGAGGCCGAAAACCCAGCATGGTCTAGCAGAGACTCGTAGATCCCAATGGCCCTGACCAGATCACCAGCCTCATAGGCCCTGTTGGCCTCAAGAAATTGATCGTGGATATTCGTCGTTCCTGTGCCGTCCTTGGCACTCGCGACACTAGGTCGTCCCTGGCCGTCGGTCGCTCCTGCGCCGTCCGTGACACCCACGACACCAGGCCGTCCCCCCTGGCTGTCGGTCACTCCTGTGTCGTCCGTGGCGCCCACGACCTCAGGCGCGCCTTCTCCGGCAAGGCAGGGGCTGAACAGGCCGCAGATCATGACAAACAACAGCAGCGCCAGGCCCGATCTCTGCAGTTTCAGGCTGTTCTTCATTCCAGCTGCCTCAATTCACGCTCCACCTCTCCGGTATAGTCCGCCATCTCCTGGCTGCCGAGTGCCTTGCCGCTATAGGCGCTGCTTTCTGCCGTGGCAAAGAGAGCAGTCAATGGCGAATCCTCCGCCAGCCGCTGACGCAGATCAGATAAAGTGATGGCCCCCGGCTCTGTCTGCCAGAGCAAGCCCAGCTGTTCCTTCGTGGCCTTGCGGCAGGCGGCAAGAAAATTGCTGGTCTCACTCCGCTCCTGGCATTGCTTCATCTCCTGCAGCCGAAGCTCCAGGAGACGCGTCATCTCCTGCCGGCGACAGAGGGCAGGATTCCTGGCCAGTCTTCTTGCCCGGATCTTG
>JANZPQ010000114.1:0-3076 GCA_038040945.1 Desulfobulbaceae bacterium
GAGCTGGTTGGAGCAGAGTGGGACGTTAGAAGAATTCAGCGCCAAGAGCGAAGAATCGTTGGTGTTCTATCCAAAGATAGAGAAGGAGAGCGGTTCTTCTTCTGCAGGCATCTCCGCCAGGCGCCGGCTGGTTGTGGGTCTGGGCAGACTTGAGGGAAAGGAGACGCATGATGAGCTGCGGGAGAGGTGCCGTTTGACTGGTGGCCTTATTGGCCAGCAGGCAGGCAAGGTTAAGGCGAAGAAGATCATGATCTGTCTTCCTGAAGTTATGGGCCTGGCCGCAAAAGAGGTGGCCGAATGCCTGAGTGAAGGGGTCTTGCTTGCTGATTATCGTTTTCTGAAATATAAAAAGAATGACCCCGAAGAAGAGTCATACCAAGGCCTTGAGGAGATTCGTCTTTTTGTCATGTCCAGCACTGATGCCTTACTCAAGGGAATGCGTGCGGGGCAGACTGCTGCCCTGGCAGCCCGTGAGGCCAGGGATATGGCCCATGAACCCGGCAACTGCTGGACTCCTTCCCATTTTGCTGCCCATGGCCGTATGCTTGCCAAAAAATATTCCCTGAAATGTACAGTGCTTGACAAGGATGACATGAAGCGTCTGGGCATGGGTGGCATTCTGGCTGTCAATCAGGGCTCAACGGAACCGCCCGCAATGGTGGTGCTCGAGTACCGACCGATTCATACATCACAGACCCTA
Organism: Desulfobulbaceae bacterium; assembly: GCA_038040945.1. GTDB lineage: Bacteria > Desulfobacterota > Desulfobulbia > Desulfobulbales > Desulfocapsaceae > UBA2270. The sequence goes on from JANZPQ010000114.1 coordinate 701, forward strand.
CTTCTTGTGGGCAAGGGGCTCACCTTTGATTCCGGGGGGATCAGCCTGAAACCGGCCGCTGGTATGGAGGAAATGAAATATGATATGTGCGGTGGCGCTGCCGTCATGGCCCTGATGCAGGCAGTGGGAGAAGAACGGCCCGATCTGGGAGTGGTTGCCATTGTACCGGCAACGGATAACATGGCCGGTGGCTCTGCCCTGAAACCGGGGGATATTATCACCCACTATAACGGCGTGACCTCAGAGATTGTCAATACGGACGCAGAAGGACGCTTGATCCTGGCAGATGCCCTGGCCTATGGTCTGGAAAAATACAAACCCGATTGCGTGATCGATCTTGCCACCTTGACCGGGGCGGTGATTGTCGCTCTCGGCCATCATCGTACGGGCCTGCTGGGTAATAATGATGAGCTTGCAGGCCGTCTTCTGGCCGCAGGAGATCGAAGTGGAGAACCACTGTGGCGGCTTCCCCTGGGCCGCGAGTACACAAAACTGATAGAATCAAAGGTCGCCGATATAAAAAACAGTGGCGGTAAGACGGCAGGGACAATCACCGCGGCAGCTTATCTGGAAAAGTTTGTTGGCGATACCCCTTGGGCTCATCTGGATATTGCCGGCACTGCCTGGGGATTTACAGAAAAGTCGTATGTCCCCAAAGGGCCTTCAGGTATAGGGGTCAGGACGCTTCTGGAGCTGGTGCGTAAATGGAAGAAATTTGATAAAATGAAAGAGAAAGCAGGAAGTGGTGAGTAGATAGTAGTAAGTGATGAGAAGGGGATGGAAAAACAACTGTAAAATATGCTACCTTTGATTTACGGTTTCCCATTTCCTGTTTTCTACTCACCGCTCACCATTTTTAGAAAAACATAATCAGGAGTAAAAATGAAACGTCCAGTAGGAATAACCGTCCACAGGAAGATCATGGACAGCCAGTATCTGCACCGTGATGCTACGGGTGAATTGTCAGGTCTGCTGACCGAACTGATTGTTGCCGGCAAGATCATTTCTGCCGAGGCCAACATGGCAGGGCTGGCGGATGTTATAGGGGTCTCAGGCAAGACCAATATCCAGGGGGAGGAGGTGCAGAAGCTGGATGAGTTTGCCAACAATACCATAAAGCGAAGAATGGCCAGAAGCGGCTATATCTGTGTCATGGCCTCGGAAGAAGATGATGAGATCATTCCGGCCAAGGAAGGATATGAAGGAAAATATACCCTGGCCTTTGATCCCCTCGATGGTTCATCCAATATAGATGTCAATGTCAGTATCGGTACCATCTTTTCTATCCACCGCCGTCAGAGTCAGGGCGGCCAGGGAACGCTGCAGGATGTTCTCCAGCCTGGAAACAGCCTCATTGCCGCAGGATATATTATCTATGGCTCTTCCACCATGCTGGTCTACTCTACAGGGGAGGGGGTGCATGGCTTTACCCTCGATCCCAGTGTCGGAGAATTTTTTCTTTCACACGAAAATATCCGTATCCCGGAAAAGAGTAAATATTTCTCCGTCAATGAGGGGAATTATCATTACTGGTCTCCTGAGATGCGGGACTATGTAAATTATCTGAAAGAGATTGATGAGGATTCCGGACGTCCCTACAGCTCCCGTTATATAGGTTCGCTGGTGGCGGATTTTCACCGTAATCTGATTACCGGCGGGGTCTTTCTTTATCCCTGCGATTGCAGAGATCCGGACAAGCCAAAAGGAAAGCTGCGCCTGCTTTATGAAGCATCCCCCCTGGCCTATCTGGTGGAGCAGGCTGGTGGCCGTGCTATCACTGATAAGGGAGAGAGAATTCTGGATATCCAGCCTGTGGAACTCCATGAACGGGTCTCGCTGATTATCGGCAGCAGGGAAGAAGTGGATGGGGTGGAGCAGCTTCTGGTGAAAAAATAGGGGAGGGGAAATGATGCTGAAATACAGGAGGTTATTATTATGAAATTAAAGGTTGTGATCCATGAGGCGGAAGAAGGTGGCTATTGGGCAGAAGTCCCTTCTATTCCAGGGTGTGCAACACAGGGGGATACTTTTGATGAATTATTAAGCAACATTTATGAAGCCGTAGAGGGTTGCCTTGCTGTTGATATTGACACTGTCGTCATGTTGGGAAATGACAAGGTGATGGAAATAGCGTTTTGAAAGCGGTGAGCGGAAGCAGGTTTTGTCATCTCCTGGAATTAAAGGGGTGGGTGTTGAAACGTGTGAATGGTAGTCATCATATTTAGGAGCCGTTACAAAATAACTTGGTCATTTATATCCATTTTGTTACGGCTCCTTATGCCGCTCATGTCAATAAGTTGGTCATGTTATTTTGTAACAGTGGCTTACGCGAAAGCTGAAAGCACTGCCCGAATATCTGTGCCGGTCCATGGCAAT
>JANZPQ010000115.1:0-6140 GCA_038040945.1 Desulfobulbaceae bacterium
AATCCTGCGTACAGAACAATTTATTATTGCTGAGCCCCTTATTCCTTTACCTGAACAGGTTCCTGGGCAGGGTTCTTTTTGTATTCCGCCGTGGAATAAATCTTCAGGCTTTTTAAGATATTCAGGGCCGAGCGGAGCTGATTGTCTTTTTCCAGACGGCTGTCTGGCTTGTCAGAAGATTCGGCAGTCTTGGCTGCTCCATCAGTCTCCTCTGGGGTTTTTTGTAGCTTGGGAACCTGCTTTTTGCTCTTTGGTGCTGGAGTCTGATCTGAGCCCAGGGACGGATCAGGATTGGGGATATGGTTTTTCAGATCAGCCTCTTTGATGATGGCTGGCGGAGTGCCCTTCTTTGCCTTGTCTTCACTGGAGGCAAAGGGAACCTCTACATCCGGGGTGATCCCGGTGGCCTGGATGGATCGGCCACTGGGGGTGTAATAACGGGCGGTGGTCATGCGCAGACCCGCGCCTTCCGGCAGGGGCAGGATGGTCTGCACAGAGCCTTTGCCAAAGGTCTTGGTGCCGACAATGATCCCTCGTTTGTGATCCTGAATAGCGCCGGTTACAATTTCGGAGGCGCTCGCGGAGCCTTCATTAACAAGCACGACCAGCGGAAAAAGATTTTTCCCGCCATTACTGCGGGCCTGGAAGGTCATATTCTGTTCCCTGACCCTGCCTTTGGTATAGACCACCAGTCCCTCATCGAGGAAGATATCCGTGACAGAGACGGCCTGATCGAGCAAGCCACCAGGATTGTTACGCAGGTCAAGGATCAGCCCGTTTATGGGGTGCTCTTGCTGAAGTTTCTGCAAGGCATCTTTGACGTCTTTTGTGGTCTGACTCTGAAAATTGGTGATGCGGATGTAGGCAAGTCCCGGCTCCAGGAACGATTCTTTGACGCTGTGCAGGGGGATGGTATCACGGGTAAGGGTGAAATCCTTCAGCTCTTCCCAGCCTGCACGGTGAATGGCGAGGATAACTTTTGACCCTTCAGGCCCCCTCAGTTTTTTGATGGCCTCCATGGGGCTCAGACTCTGGGTGAGTTCGCCATCGATCTTGACGATTATGTCCTTTGCCTTCAGTCCGGCCCTGTCTGCCGGTGTCTCTTCAATGGGAGAGACCACGGTAAGGAGTCCATCTTCAATGGTGACCTCAATGCCAATGCCGCTGAAGCTTCCTTCGGTCTCTTCCTGCAGTTCCTTGAAATCGTCAGGTTTGAGGTAGGACGAATGGGGGTCGAGTGAGAGCAGCATACCGCTGATGGCCCCTTCCATAACATTCCTGGCACTAATGTCATCCACATAATTTTCCTGCAGGATACTCAAGACATTGGCAAAGGTCTCGAGCTGCTGGTAGGTGGACTGACGTTCTTCCTCTGAGATCTCGGCGTGAACCTGCAGGGGCAGGCAGAAGGTGAGAAAGAGTAGGATTCCATTGCGGAGCAGAGATCGGGTGAGTTGCGGCATGTTTTTTTAATTTTAAATTTTAAGAGGGTAAGTATCGTTTAGGCAGTAAAAATATTTTCTTGTTTTTTAAATATAAGCATCCACATGTTCTGTGTCAGGGGAGGGATAGTTTATTTTTATCCAGCCAGAGCAGTGGGTCCTGAGTCTCGGTGTCATGGCGAATTTCAAAATAGAGCCCTTCTTCCATCAGGGTGGCGGTCTCACCCATGACTCCGATCTCTTCTCCCGCCACCACTCTATCCCCCTCTTCCTTCAGGAGTTGTTCTATTCTTGAGGTAACGGAATAATATTTGAAACCGTGGTCGATAATAATGGTGTTGCCGTATCCGCGAAGGTACCCAGCGTAGTTGACGGTACCCTCAAATATCGCCTTGACCTTTGTTCTGTCAGGGGCCTCAATAGCGATACCGGAGGAGATACCTTCAACCCCCATCCTGTTTTCTCTGGGCTGGCCATAAAGGGTGAGCACCCTTCCGTTCACCGGGGCGGGCAGTGTGCCTTTGCTGATGAGAAATCCCTGACTGAGGATTTCTTTTTTCTGCTTCATGCTTGCAATCTGGGCCGATACGTTGTCAGCCTCCTTCTCTATCTCTTGTGCCGCTTGCTCATGCAGTTTGCTCTGGGTGTGGATCTGGGTAAGCAGCTCGTTTTTCCCCTCTCTGGTCTGCTCAATAGCCTCTTTTTCCTGGCTAGCCTGATTGATAAAGCTGTCCAGCAGTGTTATCTCCAGAGTCAGCGCCTGCTTTGTCCGCACCAGTCCTTCAAGGGCCTGCCGGTATTGCTGCAGGAGATTCTGATCATACTGGATCAAGGTGTTGAAAGAATCGTGGAGAGTGAGCAGGTTTGGCAGGGTGTCAGCGGAGAAGGCAGCATTGAGCAGCCCGATCCTGCCTGTCTTGTAGTAGGCAGTGAATCGTTTCTGCAGGTGGGGCTGGGCCTTTTGTTGTTCAACCTGGATCTCGTTTATCTCCGCTTCTTTGATGGCGATCAGCTCCTGCTGGCCGGTCATGGACTCTTCGAGTGTGTGCAGCCTGGTAAGTTTTTCCAGGAGACGGGCATCAATGCTCTCGAGCTCGGCCAGCAGGTCTCTTTCTTGTCCTCTGTTCTCCAGGGCTTTTTCCTGCTGGAGTCTCAGGCCTTGTTGTAATTGATGAATGGTGATGGTCTTATCTTTTATTTTTTGTTCAACGGCCTGTTTCTCAGCCTTCCAGTCTGTAGCATTGCTATCAGGAATAGGGGCTAACGTCAGGAATAGAAGGGCTATGAGAGAGGAGTGAGAGAATGATTTTATCCTTAACCGGAAGGCCTTGCCGGAGGGATGACAGTGAGTGAAAGTTAGGGTCGTCTTCATCCTGGCCTTGCCGCTTCAGATGCGCAGAAATTTCTGCATGGAAGTGTAGCTGCCGGCGGTGCAGAGAAGGATGGATAAGAAAATGATGGTGACGATGATGGTTGGTGGGAAAAAACTGAAGGTAAAGAGATCAAGAAAGCCGGCCCCTGAGAGATGGCGTGTTGTCCATTGAAAAAGGGCGTAGAGTGAAGCCAGTCCGAGGAGCGATCCCGTCAGACCCAGGAGTATTCCTTCGAGGAGGAAGGGGGTGCGGATGTAATTATTGGTCGCCCCGACCAGTCTCAGGAGCTCCAGTTCCTCCTGGCGGCCGAGGATGGTCAGGCGGATGGTGGAGGCCACCATGAAGGTAGCGGTCAGGATGAGCAGGAAGCCGCTGAGCAGCACGACGATCGAGAGGAGTTCGGTGAAAGAGTAAAAACGCTCCACCCATTTCTGGCCGTATTGCACCTTCTGACTGCCGGGCAGTGTGGCCAGGTATTCGGAAAAGAGTTTGACCTGAGTGAGGCTGCGCAGGGTTTTCAGAGGGATAACCTCTATTGAGGCGGGCAGGAAGTCGGTGGGCATGTCGGTGAGGACGTCACGATTGTCGCCAAGCTGTTCGGCAAAACGATTGAAGGCCTCTGCCTTGGAGATAAATTTTATCTCCTGCACCTGGTCGAACTGGGTGATCTTGAGACGAAGTTGCTCCTGCAGGGCAGGGCCTGGCTCTTCTTCCAGATAGACGACAAGGCGCAGGTCATTGCTTACCTGGTCTCCGGCGTTCAGCATGTTGAGATAGATCAGATAAAAAAAGGAGAAAATGAGCACGGAGAGGCTGACGGTCAGACAGGTCATGACCAGAGTCGTCCATGTCTGTCGCAGGTTACGCCCTGTCTGCCGGAAGATGGAAAACCAGAAATTCATATTCCGTCACCGCTCCCGCCATCCCTGGCTCCCACGGAATTAGACCGTCCCTGGTCGTCACCTCTGGTCAGCGAACCTATTCTGCCGTTCTTGATCTCCATGACACGATGGTTGGTGTGGCGGTAGATACTCTCATCGTGGGTGGCGATGACGATGGTGGCACCGGAATTGTGACTTCTTATCAGCAGCTCCATAACCTGAGCGGTACTGTCTGCATCCAGGTTGCCGGTTGGTTCATCGACCAGGATCAGGGTTGGGGAATTGGCAACCGCTCTCGCCAGGGCAACAAGCTGTTGCTCCCCACGGGACAGAGCGCCGGTCAGGATGACGTGTTTGTCCTGGAGCTGCAGCTGCTCCAGCAGGCTTTTGACCCTGTTGCGGATGATCTGTGGCTTCTTGTAGGAGACTTCCATGGAGATGGCGATGTTTTCAGCTACTGTCCGGTCGGCAAGCAGCCGGAAATCCTGGTAGGCCACCCCTACCTTCTGCCGCAGTTTTGCCAGTTTATTGCCGGTGACCTGGTGGATGTTCATGCCGGCGACCTCGATTAAGCCATTGCAGGGGATTTCCATGTTGCAGAGCAGTTTCAACAGAGTGGTCTTGCCGGCGCCGCTCCTGCCGATCAGGAAAAACATCTCGCCACTGGCAATGGAGACGGAGATTTCGTCCAAGGCCGTCACATTCGGCGGATATCTCTTGGTGACCTTGATCATTTCGATCATGGCGGTGCGGGAGGAGGCAGTGGCGTCGGTCATAGTGGTTTATTTGCAGAGAATAATGAACAACTACTCATTGTCCTCACTAAAGATTGTATCAAAAAGAGCGGTTGTGGTTTGAATGATTTCGGTGTCATCACCCAGCTTGAGGTAGGATTCGCCGCTTAACTCCTGAGTGATCAGATCGTCGCTGGAGGGGATGATACCGCCAAGGGTCATGCCGGTTTCCACGACCGCCGCATTGATCTTCTCCTGGAGCAGGACGGGAACAGGTTGGGGTGCGCGATTGATCAGCAGGTACTGATGTTTCACATCCAATCCCAGCGGGGTGGTGATATCAGATATGCGTTTGGCGGTCAGGATGCCACGTGCTGAAGGATCGGAAGTGATAAACAGGTAATCGATGGTGCGTAGATTCATCCGGCTCAGGTGTTCCATGCCGGCCTCGTTGTCGACGATGATATAGCGATAATTCTCTGCCAGTTTGTCCATGGTCATGGCCAGGTACTGGTTGGCGGCGCAGTAACAGCCGGGGCCATCCGGTTGGCCCATGACAAGCAGGTCAAAACCGATATCTTCGATCAGCGCCTGGTGGATTTTCAGCTCCATGAATTGATCGCGGGTCATGCCCGCCGGCAGCTCCCCTTTCAGCTCTTTTCTGATCCTGCCGAGTGTCATGCCCACCTCAACGCCGAGCAGCTCGTTCAGATTGGCGTTGGCGTCGGCGTCGACCAAAAGGAGCGGGGTCATCTTTTTCTGCACGAGGTATCTGGTCAGCAGGGCGGATGTGGTTGTCTTGCCGGTTCCACCTTTACCAGCCATGGCAATTACTTTTGTCATCATATCTTGAATTGTTGGCAACTTGAATTTATTTTCAGGGAAAAGAACTGGAATATGAAAGAGCGTTAATTCTCTCTTTCATATAATGAAGACCGCACTTTATGTCAAATTAAAGGTGATTAAAGGTGATTAATGGAGCTTAAAGGTGCTTTTATATATTGATTCTTACTTTCCCCTTGCAACTTAATACGCAGTTGGTATTTTTAAAGCTTTTAAAAATTGTGTCAAATATGAAACTGAAAAAAGGAGAATACCATGGATTACAGGGATACCCTGAATCTGCCCCAGACTAATTTTAACATGAAGGCCAATCTGTCTCAGAAAGAGCCTCTGTTATTAAAACGTTGGGAAAAGGAGGACCTGTATGGACAATTGCAGGAGCGGGGACGGGATAAACCCCTGTATGTACTGCATGACGGTCCTCCCTACGCCAATGGTCATATCCACCTGGGGACTGCTTTTAATAAAATCTTAAAGGATATTATCCTTAAGTCCCGTCGTATGGCAGGTTTCCAGGCCCCTTATATCCCTGGTTGGGACTGTCATGGACTGCCCATCGAGCACAATGTGGACAAAGATCTGGGCGATAAGAAAAAAACGATTCCCAAGCTCTCCAAGCGGGGTGCCTGCCGCAAGTATGCGGAAAAGTGGGTCAAGACCCAGAAGGCTGAGTTTAAGCGCCTTGGTGTCCTCGGTGACTGGGACAGGCCCTATCTGACCATGAATTACGACTATGAGGCCGTGATTGCCAGGGAGTTTAACCGTTTTCTGCTCTCGGGCTCAGTGGTCCGCAATAAGAAACCGGTATTCTGGTGTTCCACTTGTACTACGGCCCTGGCTGAGGCCGAGGTTGAATATTATGATCAC
>JANZPQ010000116.1:0-4347 GCA_038040945.1 Desulfobulbaceae bacterium
ATAATCATGTCTTTTTTACGATCGGTGATGCTGAGATAACCGTCTTCATCAAAACAGCCAATGTCGCCGGAGTAAAACCACCCGTCCTTGAGGACCTCTGCGGTCGCCTCGGGTTTTTTGTAGTATCCCATCATGATCTGGGGGCCTTTCATGACGATCTCACCGTGTTCACCAACAGGTAGTTCTTTTTCGCCGGTCTCGATGTCAACGATCTTGATGTCCGTATCAGGCACCGGCACCCCCACCGTCCCCGGCTTGACCGCCCCTCCCCACGGTGTCACGCTCATAAAGGGACCGGCCTCTGTCGATCCGTAGACCTCGCACATGGTGGCGCCTGTGATCTCCTTCAGGTCCCTGATGGTGTCCGCCGCCAGGGGAGCCGCCCCGGAAAAAAATCCTTTAACATTGGAGAAATCCAGGTTTCTAAAGGCCGGCTCGGCCAACAGGCCCACAAAGATGGTCGGCACTCCCGGCAGAAAAGTAGGGTTGTATTTTTTGAGGATGTCCAGGTTGATTTGAGGCTCCGGCCTGGGGACCATGATGTTTTCCCAGGCCTGCCAGGTGATCATGTTTTGAATGGCGGAAAACCCGGCTGTGTGGAAAACAGGGAAATTGCCCACCAGGCGTTCTTCACCGGGCTTCAGGTCGGGGAACCAGGAAATGAACTGCTGCACGTTGGAACTCAAGTGGGAGTGACTCAACATGACCCCTTTGCTCACACCTGTTGTTCCGCCGGTGTAGAGGATAGCGCCCATTTCGTCCCATTTGCTCTCGTCTTTCACGGGATCTGATGGATATCGGCCCAACAGGTCGTCGAACGCCATGACATCTTCTGCAGGTTCTATCTTTTTATACATCTCCTTTTTCACAAAAGGAAAGAGCTGCTTCTTGGGAAAGGGCAGAAATGAATGAATGTGGCACCCGACAATCTTTTCCAGCTTGGTCTGGTGTTTAATCTTCTGCATGCGGGGTACCAACAGGGACAGGGTAATGATGATCCTGGAGTCTGAATCATCGAGCTGGTAGGCCAGCTCCCTTTCGGTGTAGAGCGGGTTGTTCTGCACGCTCACGGCCCCGATGCGGAAAATGGCCAGGTTGGATATGATCACCTGGGGGATATTGGGCAGGCTGACCCCCACCTTGTCACCGGGCTTAATACCCATCTCCTGCAGCGCCCTCGCAAACTGGTTGACCATATCGTTGAGGGTTTTGTAATTGATGCGTTTGCCCATGTAGTTGAGCGCCGTCCGATTTGGAAACTTTTCAGCCGAGCCTGCCAGAGCTTCATTAATCGTCCTCTTTTCGTAGTCAATGCTTTTGGGAACGCCTGCCGCATAGGACTTGTGCCACAGTTTATCAGCCATGGTTGCCTCCTCCTTCTTCTCGTCTAAAAGATTAGATCTACCACCCCGGTCAAGTCCTGCTTGGAAGTTGTCACTTTAACTGTTTTTTTCCTGCGTCCGGCTATTGGCAGGGATAAATCCCTGCACTACATGGTTGATTCGAAGAATGGGCATGTAGTCCAGGGCTTCAGCCCTGCAGAGCCCCTATCCTTGTCCCTTCAGTCTTCTACCTTTCACCTTTTATCTTTCTCGTATCACCCGGCCACCGACCACAGTCTACCGAGACTCTGTGGTTCCGATCTCCGGATCTCTCCTGTTTACCACCTATATAGTTGCCTAACTGAACAAATTCAAGTTCTCCCCACTAGTGCAACTTCGATACTGAATGCCGAAAACAAAGTTAGCTATTAAAAGTTAACAATTGATTATTAGCCGTTAATTAATAGTATAACATTTTGTAATAATTAATGGATAATTGTTAATGTCTCGGTCCCAAGACCCTGCTCTCAGTGTTTCGACCTCTGGAAATCCGACCTCTGTCTTCTTAACCGCATCATGTTGCCATTGCATTCAGTCTATTCATAAAAGTGTCTGCCTCCTCTACAATGTCGTCGATGACCTTCTTGACGGTTTTTATCTCATCGATGGCACCGACAATCTGGCCACAGGCAATAGGGCTGACGTCAGCATCCCCGGAATCATAGGCCAGTTTTCCTTTGCCGCCGGCCACGGCCCCGATGATCTCCTCAAAGGTGGCCTTCTTTTCCTCCAGGGCCAAGCATTCATCCGCCAGCTTATTTTTGACACAGCGAACCGGATTGTGCAGTGTACTCAACAGCAGGCAGGTTTCATTCTCGCGTGTCTGCACGAGCCGATCCTTGATGGCGTCGTGCACCGGGCACTCCTTAGTGGCAAAAAAGGCCGTCCCCATGAGCACCGCCTCAGCACCCATGGCTAAGGCGCCCAGAAAACCCTTGCCGTCGGCAACCCCTCCGCCGGCAATGACCGGTATGTCCAGGCGAGACACGGCCATGGGGATCATTACAAAGGAAGCCACATTGTCCATGCCGATGTGGCCGCCGGACCCATAGCCGATCAGAGTGATCGCGTCCACACCGAGCTTTTGGGCCGATTCCGCATGACGGATTGAGGTCATTTTATGAATGACCGTGATCCCGGCATCTTTCAATTTGGGCATCAAGGGTTTGGGGCTGCGTCCTGCGGTTTCCACCACCTTGACGCCTTCTTCAACAACCACGTCGCAGAACTGAAGGCTGCGTTCGGGAACCCCGAACTCGGGTACCATGGATATGTTTACGCCGAACGGTTTGTCCGTCAAGTCGTGCATCTTCTTGATCTCAATGCGCAAGTCTTCCGGTGTCTCAAAGGTTTCGGCGGTGATGAAACCGATGCCTCCGGCATTGCAGACCGCTGCTACAAATTCGGCCCGGCTGATCCATTGCATGCCACCGCACAGAATGGGGTATTGAATCCCCAGCATTTCAGTGATTCTGGTTTTGAACATGGTCGCTATCCTTCCTCTTTTGGTTACTTTTCATTCAATGCTTTTTCAACTCTGTGAATATTTATCCCGCCCTGACCTCAAATAACAATATTCAAATAACAAACAAAGATATTAATCAATAAACTGGATACTCTTTGTAATTTGGGGCCTGGTATGTGTGTTTTATAGTGCCCTATTTCATGAAAGCCATGACCGCATTAAAAAAATCAGGCGAACAACACAGGATGCTCTGGTTACGGTTTTCCAGTTCGATGGCTGACTCCAGGGTAGGTGCATTCTCGTTCTGCCGCAGGGTTTCCTTGGTCAGGCGGAGCCCCAGAGGAGACTTGCCCAGCATGGTCCTGGCGGTCTGCATGGCAGTATCCATAAGCGCGTCTTCATCCACCAGACGGCTCACCAGGCCGATCCTGTCAGCCTCCTCTGCCTCCACCGCGCGTCCGGTCATCAGTATCTCGGCAGCTTTGGCTCTTCCCACGGCTTTGGGCACAAAGTAGGTGGTACCCAGTTCCCCGCCCGACAGGCCGATGTTGATAAAAGAGGGAATGAACTTGGCCTTGGGCCCGGCAATGATGATGTCTGACGCCAGCGCAAGGCACATGCCTCCCCCGGCGGCAGCTCCATTCACCACGGCAATGATGGACTGGGGCTGCTTGACCATCACCTCGATGACCCCGGACTAAATTTTCTGGATTTTTTCAAGATGCACAGCAGCTGAGGCAAAGAGTTTGAGGCCTTCCTCTCCTGACAGTTTGTCATCTTTGAGGTCGGCTCCCGAACAGAACCCCCTGCCGGCCCCGGCCAGCAACAGAACCCTTATGGACGCACGCGTCTTAAGGTCGGCGAACAATGCGTAGAGGTCGTCCAGCATGGCCATATTCATGGCATTCAACCGTTCCGGACGGTTGAGGGTTATCAGACCGATACCTTCTTCGGGTTCCGTAAATGTCAAGGTTTCATAGCTCATAGGACCCCCTTTCAACTTTTTTCGATAATAAACATGAGATCGTCGTCCATCACGGGTGTTTCATTGTCCACGAGGATTTCGACCACTGTTCCCGCTGTAGGGGATTTTACCTTCTGAAACACCTTCATGGTTTCCAGAAGAGCTATCACCTGTTTTTTCTCTACTTTGTCGCCCTTCTCCACGTAAACCGGTTCGTCCGGTCCGGACCGGCGGTAAAAAATACCGGCCATGGCGGCCTTTACTTCCACGCGCTTGCTGGCTGCATTCATTTAGTCAATCCTCCCTGATAATTTACTGTTCTTTAACTTGCATCTAGTTATTGGCAGGGATAAATCCCTGCACTACATTGGCTTCCGGCAGTCTGACCTCTGACTACCGACTCCAGACTACCGTCAACTCACCTTCTGATTTTCTACCCTCAGACTTTCGACAGGTCAAATCCTGACTAAAAGTTGTCACTTTAAATGATATATTGCCTAGCTTCTGATATCCACACTCTTAACCGCCCGCTACGC
>JANZPQ010000117.1:0-4952 GCA_038040945.1 Desulfobulbaceae bacterium
GCACTTGATCAGGTGCTGGCAGCAACAGGGGCCGAGGTGACGGTTCTGCTCGAGACCACGGCCGGTCAGGGGACCAGTCTGGGGAGCCGTTTTGAGGAGCTGGCCTTTATCCTTGAGCATTCACACTCTCCGCAGAGGCTCGGGGTCTGTGTGGATACCTGCCATATCTTTGCCGCAGGCTACGACCTCAGGACGTTAGCTGCCTATAACCGGACTCTGGAAGAGTTTGACCGGTTGGTAGGGATTGAACGGATCAAATTTTTTCATCTCAATGATTCGAAGAAAGAACTGGGCTGCCGGGTGGACCGGCATGAGCATATCGGACAGGGGGCAATCGGTTTTGCGGGATTTGCAAGTCTGCTCAATGATCCCCGTTTTGCCGATCACCCCATGACCCTTGAGACCCCAAAGGGTGATGACCTGCAGGAAGATCGGGATAATTTAAAGCTCTTGCGCGGGCTCATTAAAGAGAGCCATAATTAGGAAGGTATGATGAATCTACTGAACAGTGACGAACTCCTTGACCTCCTCGAACGACAACAGCTGCTCACTGGTCAGCAGCGCCAGAGGATAACCCTGGAGAAGGGAAAACAGCGGCTCAAGCTGTTGAAACGTGCTGACGACAATGGGGGTGGGGTAGATAAGAGCTATCCTGATCTTGTTGATATTGTCGAGTCATTTCAGTTTGATATAGGGGGAGTGAAAGGGGTTCTGCTGGATGCAGAGGCCATTATGCAGGCGGTGGCTCGTGACTGCAAGCTGCCCTTTAAAAAACTTGATCCGCTGACCCTCGACATGGATATTGTTACCAAAAGTATCCCCAAAAATTTTGCCGTTACCCATCTGCTGCTCCCCTTTAATCTGCAAAACGGCATCCTCGAGATCGCGGTCTATCATCCCGACAATAAAACAGTGCTTGCCGATATCGAACATGCCAATCAGGTCACGGTCAGGCCCTATCTTGCCACCAAGGCTGATATTAGAAAGATTCAGGCTGAATTTTTTGGTTTTCAGAAGTCAATCAAGGCCGCGGAGAGCCAGTTTACCGGTCCCGGACTTGGCAGCTCGGTCGATATCGGCAATCTGGAGCAGTTCGTCAAGATCTCTTCCGCCAAAGAGATCTCCTCGTCCGATCAGCATATCAAGTCGGCGGTCAATCATCTCTTTCATTACGCCCTCGATCAGCAGGCCAGCGATATCCATATCGAGCCGAAACGTGATGCCTGCATGGTCAGATTCCGTATTGACGGCATGTTGCATCCAATCTACAAGCTGCCCAAGGCTGTGCATGCGGCCATCACCGCCCGGATAAAGTCTCTGGCCCGGATGGATATTTCGGAAAAACGCAGGCCCCAGGATGGCCGGATCAAGCTGGGCGTTGGCGGCCAGAAAGAAGTTGAGATCCGTGTCTCAACGGTGCCCGTATCCTTCGGCGAAAAGACGGTTATGCGTATCCTCGACTCGGATATGATCTTTCAGGATCTGGACAACCTGGCCCTCTCCCAGAGGGATCGCCAGGTCTTTGAGTCCTTCATTTCCGCCCCGCATGGCATCGTGCTGGTGACCGGGCCGACTGGCAGCGGTAAGTCAACCACCCTCTATTCGACCCTGAAAAAGATCGCCACTCCGGAAAAGAATATCGTCACCGTAGAGGATCCGGTGGAGATGGTGCATGAGGAGTTTAATCAGATATCGGTGCAGCCGTTAATTGACGTGACCTTTTCCACCATCCTCCGCAATATCCTGCGTCAGGATCCGGATATCATCATGATCGGCGAGATCCGTGATCTGGAGACCGCCTCCCATGCGGTGCAGGCGGCGATGACCGGTCACCTGGTGCTCTCCACCCTCCATACCAATGACGCGGTCTCCTCCATTGTCCGACTGATGGATATGGGGCTTGAGCCCTTTCTGATCAGTTCCACCCTCCTTGGCTGCGTGGCCCAGCGGCTGGTGCGGACTATCTGCCCCGGGTGTGTGGAGACCTTTCAGATGGAAAATGACGAGTTGTTGAAACTCGGGTTTCCAGTTTCTGGCAGCGGCACCATTGAGTTGAAGAGGGGCAAAGGCTGCCGTCAGTGTCGCGGCACCGGTTATAAAGGGCGATGCGGGGTCTTTGAGGTCTTTGTTTTTTCAGAGCAGATCAGCAGGATGCTGCGGGCCGGAGAAGATGTAAATGAAATGCGAAAGCTTGCAATTCGCGAAGGAATGACTACCTTACGTGAAGATGCATGGCAAAAGGTGAAGGCAGGGATCACCACCTATCAGGAAGCCGTGCGGGTGACGGCTTAGGAAAATTACGAATTACGAATTACAAGTTAAGAAATACAAGTTGCTTTACGAGATCATCAAATCGTAATTCTTAATTCGTAATTCGTAATTGATTGGAGTGGGTCATGGCCGAAAAGACAGTGTGTCGCAATAAAAAGGCCTTTCATGATTACTCGATTGAGTCAACCATGGAGGCCGGTATGGTTTTGACCGGGCCCGAGGTAAAGTCACTGCGGGCCGGCAAGGCCAATCTGCGTGATGGCTATGCCCAGATCAATGACCGCGGCGAGATGATGCTGTTGAACGTCCATATCTCCTTCTATACCTTTGCCACTCATAACCCGAATGAGCCTCTGCGCTCACGGAAACTCCTGCTGCATAAGCGGGAGATCAACAAACTGATTGGCAAACTGCGGGAGAAAGGCCTTGCCTTGATCCCCCTTAAGATATACTTTAATGAAAAAGGCAAGGCCAAGGTGGAACTTGGGCTCGCCCGTGGTAAAAGGCAGTATGATAAGCGCGCTACTCTCAAGGAGCAGCAGAGTGATCGCGAGATCCAGCGGGTTATGCGCCGCAATGAAATTTAGGTGCCGTCATGCAGGAAACAAGGTCTTTTTCTTGCTTCCTGCATTTACGGAACCTTATGCCGCCTTCAAGAAACAGCCATATTCTCAGCTGTTTCTTGGGGTGGCGTCCGGCAGAGAAGACACAAGAGGCTATGGTGACCATTTATTAGGTCGTCAAGAACTATCAATAATTAAGAATTTTTAACCACTATGGGGGCGAAACGGATTCGACGGGGATATGTAAGCTCTACGTTGCATGCCGAGCTTCTGTCTGCTCGTAAAACTGATAGAACTTTAATTATAATCGCCGACGATTATAACTACGCAGTAGCAGCTTAGTCTGCTCTGCCGTTCCCCCGGTCTCTGCCCGCAAGACCGGATCGGAGCGCCGACTCTGTGGGCTGGTCTTCCGGCAGCGCCTGTTTGCCGGAAGATGAGAACCAAGCAGGCTAGCAACAGGATATCTAAGCTCCGGCGGAGCTCCTGACGCGAAAACTAAAGCCCGGAACTAAGCATGTAGATACGGGAGGGGAGTATTTTCGGACGGGGGTTCGACTCCCCCCGCCTCCACCATTTTGATGTTCAGTACAGTGCAAAGAAGTACAAAACCCGCTACCTGTAAAGGTTCGCGGGTTTTTTTATTGTCCAGTGAAGTCCGGTAATGTACAGTGCAATCCAGATGTTTCTTTGCCTGAAAGGATTGCACCACAGGCTGAAACCAAGATCAGAATGTCCAAGCCTGCAGAAACGCAGTATAAGTTTTTTGATGGTGGTGACGGGGCGTCTTGATGACTGGAAGTCATTGATCATGCACTTGCGCGTTGAACACAAAGCCAAGCGGCGTCTGCAGGAGGAGTTGGATGGGCTGGAGAACAACAGGAGGCTTATTGATTGACAGTCAAGCCATTACTGCAAAACTTGTGACCCCGTCCACGACGCAGCTTGCGACATTTCACACGGAGAGCCAATGATGACCAAAACCACCAAAAAGAAGCCTGCCTGGAACGACCTCAAACGCAACCTTGCCGACCACGACCGCAATGCGCTGCTCGGGCTGGTTCAGGATCTCTATGCGGCCAGCACGGATAACCAGGCCTTCCTGCACACTCGCTTTGGCCTGGGCGAAGATGTTCTTGAATCCTATAAGACCACAATCAGCCGCTGGGTTTGTCCGGATGTGATGCGCAAGCATGTCATTTCGGTGTCCAAGGCCAAGAAGGCAATTTCTGATTACAAGAAAGCCAGTGGCCGTCCCGAAGGAATGGCGGAGTTGTCGGTGTTTTACTGCGAAGTTTGCGTGGATTTTATCAGTAATTACGGCATGGATGACGAGGGGTATCTCGATGCCTTGATCCGCATGTTTGAGCAGGCGTTGAAGGCCATCCGCCAATTGGAGCCCGGTCAGCAAGCGCCCTTGGTGAACCGCCTTGAGCGCGTGCAGGGCGAGGGACACAAATGGGGCTGGTATGTAGGCGATAACATGGACGATCTGATAGCAGAGTATGGGTTTGGCGAGGAGTGAGCAAAAAATGCAACCGCTCGACGAGTTGCAGCAACTGCGCGAGGAAAATGGTCGCCTCAAGGCCCTGTTGACCAGTCATGGTATTGCCTGGGAAGAGAAAACGACTCCCGTTCCCGAGCCAGCAACTCAAGAAACTGGACCATTCACGGCCCAACTCACCATCGTCGAGAAGATCATACTTTTTCGCCGTCTGTTCCGGGGGCGCACCGACGTCTATCCGCAACGCTGGGAATCAACCAAGGGTACGTCAGGCTATTCTCCAGTCTGTGGTAATGAATGGAAGCCAGGCACTTGCTGCAAGCCGAAGGTGAAATGCGGCGACTGCACCCAGCGTCAGCTGCTGCCGATCACCGATCAGGTCATTTACGACCACTTGGCCGGAAAGCACACCGTTGGTGTTTATCCGTTACTGACCTACGACCGGTGTTACTTTCTTGCCGCTGACTTCGACGAGGCAGACTGGCGCGAGGACGCCCGTGCCTTCTTACTGTCCTGCCGCGAGTTGAATATTCCTGCCGCACTGGAAGTCTCTCGCTCAGGCAACGGTGCGCATGTCTGGATCTTCTTTGCCGATCCGGTCCCGGCCCGTGAGG
>JANZPQ010000118.1:0-3163 GCA_038040945.1 Desulfobulbaceae bacterium
TGGAACTGGCAAAACTGGATATTGGACCGTTCGATCTCTTGATCAGCACCACCAAGCCCTCGGGCCTCAAGGCAACAAAGGTTGAGATCAAGGCCAGGGCAGGACAACAGTTTCGCCACCTTGCAACCATCCTTGACATCCTGCAGGCCAGCGATCTTGCTCCGCTCATAATCGAGCGGGCCAGCGCGGTGTTCCAGGCCTTGGCCTACGCCGAGGCAAAAGTCCATGGCCTGCCGGTGGAGAAGATCCATTTTCATGAGGTGGGGGCCATCGACACCATCATTGATGTGGTGGGTGTCGTCATCGGCCTGCATCATCTGGGGATAGAGCGGCTGTTCAGTTCACCGCTGCCCTGGAGTCATGGTTTTGTGGACTGCGCCCATGGCCGCCTGCCGCTCCCTGCCCCGGCCGTCTGTGAGCTGTTGGCAGGCGTCCCGGTGTACGCAGTCGACATAAGCCAGGAGCTGGTAACCCCCACGGGGGCCGCCCTGCTTACAACGTTGAGTCAGGGTTTCGGGCCGCTTCCTGAGATGACCATCAAGTCCACAGGATATGGCAGCGGCAATCATACTCTCCCCAGGCAGCAACCCAACCTGCTGCGCCTGATTATCGGCCAGGAGACAGAGAAATCTGAGACCGTTGAGGTCATCGAGACCCACCTGGATGACTGGAACAGCGAAGGATTCCCCTATCTCTGCGACCTCCTGCTCAGGCAGGGAGCGCTCGATGTCAGCCTGACCTCGATGCTGATGAAAAAGGGGCGGCCCGGGCTGCAGTTGCGCGTCATCTGTTACCCGGCCCATGGAATGCTGCTGAAGCAGACCATCCTCTCAGAGACCACGGCCATAGGCCTGCGCTTCCGCACCGAATCCAGGCTGACCCTGGAACGTGAAGAGGTGACGGTAGACACCCAATGGGGAAAGATCGTGGCCAAGAAGGTGCAGACCCCGGCGGGAACGGTAATCTACCCGGAATATGAGGCCTGCAGAGAGATTGCTGAATCCGCGCAGGTTCCGTTGCAACAGGTCTACCGGGAAGTGTATCTGGGAAGAGAAATCAAGAAAGAAGAGAAGGAATGAATATGGATCGTCTGATTATCGCCCTGGCAACAGGATTCTACTCCGGCAAGCTGCCGATATGCCCGGGAACCTGGGGCTCGCTTGCCGCCCTTCTCCCCTGGTTTTTTCTGCGCGACCTGACCCTGCCGGCCTACCTGCTCATGCTGGGACTGGTTTTTGTGCTCGGTTTTTTTGTCGCCGGCTCTGCCGAGAAGCTGTTAGATCAGGCCGATGCCGGACCCATCGTCATCGATGAATTCCTCGGCATGTTCATCACCCTGACCTGCGCCCCCAATCATCCGGCAGCCTGGGTCCTGGGTTTTTTGCTCTTCCGCTTCTTTGACATCAAGAAACCCTTTCCCTGCTCCTGGTTTGATGAGCGCATCCATGGCGGCATCGGTATCATGATGGATGATGTGATCGCCGGAATCTATGCCCTGGCCAGCCTGCAGTTTATCTGGTTTGTCTGGGAAAAAATCCAGAGCTGAACCATTGTCAAAAAGGAGCACCGCCGCCATCACCTCTGCAATTGCAGTATATCCTGCTGCATGGCCTCAATCACCCTGATCGGGTCAGCGGCCTTGGTAATCGGCCGTCCAACGACCACGTAATTCGCCCCGGCAGCTATGGCCCTACCTGCGGTCACAATCCGTTTCTGATCATCTTCGCCGTCCGTCACATTAGCCCCTGGCCTGATACCAGGGGTGACGATCAACAACTTCTCACCCAGGCCATCCCGCAACCTGCCTGCCTCCAATCCTGACGAGACCACCCCGTCACAACCAAGATCGAGTGCCCGTTTGGCCCGGAAATAGACCAGCTCCTCGATCGATTGGGTCATGCCCATGGCCCGCAGATCCTCCTCGCCGAAACTGGTGAGCACGGTCACCGCCAGCAGCTTCATATCACCGCGGGCAGCAACTGCGGCCCGGATGATGGGATCATTGCCATGAATAGTGGCAAAGGTGACCCCCCGATTATTGACCTGCTCCACTGCCAGCTTCACCGTCTCCGGGATATCAAAAAATTTCAGGTCAAGCATCACCTTATGGCCACGCCCGATGATCCAGTCCACCACCTCAAACCAGCTGGCCATAAAGAGCTGTAGCCCGACCTTATAAAAGCCGACATGGGACTCGCAGCGTTTCACCAGTTCCTTGGCCTGCTCAGGTTTTTCCACATCAAGGGCCACAATAATACGATCCTGCAAAGGAATTTCTGTTGTCATCACGCTCTTTCCTATCTTTTGTTTCTCTTATGATCCATACAATTACAGGTCAACAACGATTATCTGCAATCATTTTTTCAACAGCTTCTTTTTACCTGCTCGACTCATCTTCCGCAAGGGATCAATCTGTGCATCTCATTCCATACGGAAGGTGACGACCAGCGGTAGATGATCAGAGGCCACCTGAGCCAGCTCATTGGCCGGCACCTCAAAATCAACAAGCTCTATTCCGGGACTGGTGTAAACGTGATCGATTCGGACCGCCGGATAGCGGCTGCAGAAGGTGTTCATCGGTCTTTTATTCAGGCTCATCAACTGGGCATCCGCAAAACGGGCCTGCATCATCCGGCAGACAGAGGATCCAGGTGTGGCATTAAAGTCACCACAGACAAGGGCAGGAAAGCGGCACTCAGGATGGGCCAGCCACTCACTTCCCAGCAAGGCCTCAGCCTGGAGCTGCCGTTCTTTAGGGAAAAGGCCCAGATGGGTATTGATACACTGAATTTCCCGGTTACCCACAGTAATAACAACCCACAGCGCACCCCGAGGCTCAAGATGCGGCCTTCCCGGCAGACCAGGCAGCGGCCCGGCCTTGACCAGCCGCATGGGGAGATGGGTCAGAATGGCATCCCCATAGAGTTCATCTTCCACCCGCACAGTAGGATAAAAATGATGCGCCATCTCCAGGCACTCAGCTATAACCTTGGCCTGATCAACACCATCCGTCCTGTTTTTACCCACATCCACCTCCTGCAGGGCCACGATATCGGGATGGTGCTGGGCGATGACCCGGGCAATGCGTTCCGGCGCGACTACGCCATCCATACCGAGACAACTGTGGATATTATAGGACATGATCCGCAGGGTCTGCTGCTCT
>JANZPQ010000119.1:0-4186 GCA_038040945.1 Desulfobulbaceae bacterium
CCCCGCTCACCATTGAGAATTAAGTCCTTGATCCGCAGACCGATGCAGAGGATCTCGATGGCGGCCACCCGTCCTCCTGTGACTTTTGGCAGCAGCCGTTGGCCGACAACCCAGCGTATGGTGTCAACCAGGCGGTTGCGGACCTGCGGCTGTTCATCCTGATCATAAAAACCGAGGATACGGTTGACGGCCTGGCCGGCGTCAATGGTATGCAGGGTCGAGAATACCAGATGTCCTGTTTCTGCGGCGGCAAGGGCGGTTTCCAGGGTTTCCCGGTCGCGCATCTCACCCACCAGGATGACCTTGGGGGCCTGGCGCAGGGCCGCGCGGACGCCGGAGGCAAAGGTGTCAAAATCTTTGCCCAACTCGCGTTGATTAAAGGTTGCCTTGTCGTGCGGGTGCACATATTCAATGGGGTCTTCCAGAGTGACCACATGCACCTGCCGTTCGTGATTGATTTTGTCCAGCAGGGCTGCAAGCGAGGTGGTCTTGCCGCTGCCTGTCGCCCCGGTAAAGATGACAAGGCCGTTTTTCTCCATGGCGATTTTATTGAAGATTTGCGGAAAATTCATGCCTTCAATAGTCGGGATTTTGGTCTCCAGCTTTCGCAGGACTATGGAGTAATAGCCTTTCTGGGAGAAGATATTGACCCTGAACCGGGCCTCATCGCCAAGGGAGTAGGAAAGGTCACAGGAACCGGTATGCAGCAGGTCGGCCAGGAGTCGTTTGTTGTTACCGATCAGGTTGAGGGCAAAGGCCTCGGTCTGAAAGGGAGTGAGCTGAAGTCCCGGCGGCTGCACCTCTACCGGCAAGAGCACGCCGGCGGCCTCCACTTGTAGCGGCTTGCCAACCGTCAGGTTCAAATCCGAGATATTCTCATACGATTTGAGCATGGCGGTGATCCAGTAATCGATCTCTGATTGTTTCATGGGCTTCTCCAGAAAAAAAGGTATAATCGTCTTTCTTTTCATAGTATATTGGCATAAAAGTCACAAGTAATACAAATGTTTTTTAGAAACCGTTAATAAAAGAGCAAATCGTTACCTGCTCTTTTATTTTACGGATTCTTATGCAGCTTCAAAGAAACAGCAATCTCCTCCTGCTGTTTCTTTGAGCGGCGTCTGGCGGAGACCCTGCAAGCGTCCGGCAGAGGCCCTGCAAGCGTTCGGCGGAGACCCTGCAAGTGTCCGGCAGAGGCCCTGCAAGCGTCTGGCGGAGACCCTGCAAGCGTCCGGCAGAGACCCTGCAAGCGTTCGGCGGAGACCCTGCAAGTGTCCGGCAGAGACCCTGCAAGTGTCTGGCAGATACCCCTGCAAGCTGCCGTTGAAAAAGAACGTATGCATTTCTACTCATATCGTAACAACGGTTTATTTATTATTGATTCCTTTCTACCCAGGTGAAACACAATGGCAATTCCATTACGCAGCGCAACGACAACGCAAGGTCGCCGGATGGCCGGGGCCCGCAGTCTCTGGCGGGCCAACGGCATGACAGAAGAGCAGTTTGGTCGGCCGATCATCGGTATCGTTAACTCCTTTACCCAGTTTGTCCCCGGCCATGTGCATCTCCATGAGATCGGCCAGCAGATAAAAAAACAGATCGCCGGACTCGGCTGTTTCGCGGCCGAGTTCAACACCATTGCCGTTGATGACGGGATTGCCATGGGCCATGCCGGCATGCTCTACTCCCTGCCATCGCGTGAGTTGATTGCCGACAGTGTCGAGTATATGTGCAACGCCCATACGGTGGACGCCATCATCTGCATCAGCAACTGCGACAAGATCACCCCGGGGATGCTCATGGCCGCCATGCGCCTCAACATCCCTGCTATCTTTGTCTCAGGCGGGCCCATGGAGGCGGGAGTGGATGGTGACAAACGCTATGATCTGGTGGATGCCATGGTTATGGCCGCAGATCCGGCGGTCTCGGACGCGGAGGTGGAGGTGGTTGAGCGCTGCGCCTGTCCTACCTGTGGCTCCTGTTCCGGGATGTTTACCGCCAACTCGATGAATTGCCTCAATGAGGCGCTTGGTCTGGCCCTGCCCGGCAATGGCACGGTGGTCGCCACCCACGGCAACCGTTTTGGCCTCTTTGTCCGCGCCGCCGATCGGATTGTGGAGATGGCCCACGCCTGGTACGATCGGGAAGACGCCACCGTCCTGCCCCGGTCTATTGCCAGCCGCACCGCTTTCTTGAATGCCATGACCCTTGATATCGCCATGGGCGGCTCCACCAATACCGTGCTCCATCTGCTGGCCATTGCCCATGAAGCTGAGGCGGATTTCTCCATGGAGGATATTGACGCCCTGTCGCGGAAGGTGCCCAATCTGTGCAAGGTGTCTCCGTCGTCCCATTACCATATGGAGGATGTGAACCGGGCCGGAGGGATCATGGGGATTCTTGGAGAACTGGCCCGGGGCGGACTTGTTGACACCTCTGTCTGCCGGGTCGACTCGCCTTCGCTTGCGAAAACGCTTCAGGACTGGGATATTGCAGGTGGTGCGGCCGGTGAGGCGGCAAAACAACTTTATCTGAGTTCCCCGGCCTCTGCCGGCCGCAATCTGGTGATGGGTTCCCAGACAACCATGTATGCGGAACCGGACCTTGACCGGGACGCCGGTTGTATCCGAGACGTGGCCCATTGTTACAGTAAGGATGGCGGCCTGGCAGTCCTCTATGGCAACATCGCGGTCAAGGGCTGTATCGTCAAAACCGCCGGGGTTGACCCTTCCATCTTTCAATTCAGCGGCACCGCCCGGGTCTTCTCCTCGCAGGAGACGGCCTGTGATGCCATTCTGGGTGGTCTGATCAAGGCGGGCGATGTGCTTATCATCCGCTATGAGGGACCAAAAGGGGGGCCGGGGATGCAGGAGATGCTCTATCCCACTTCCTATCTCAAATCCGTCCATCTGGGCAAGGAATGTGCGCTTGTCACCGATGGCCGTTTCTCCGGCGGCACCTCAGGGCTGTCGATCGGCCATGTCTCGCCTGAGGCAGCAGCTGGTGGGGCGATCGGCCTGGTCGTTGATGGGGATATTATCGACATTGATATTCCAAAGCGGAGCATCAATGTCATGCTCTCAGAGCAGGAACTGGCCGAAAGACGAGAGCTGGAGGAGCAGAAGGGGAGTCGGGCCTTTCAGCCGACAGACCGCGTGCGGCATGTATCCAAGGCGCTGAGGGCCTATGCCCTGTTTGCAGCCTCAGCTGATAAAGGAGCGGTACGGGTCTTGCCAGGTGAAGAGAAACCTGAATAAAGGGGCTGGCGTTTTAACTATCCTCTGTGAGGGTCTCGATAAAGGCCGTGCAGAGAGGAGAGAGGGTCTGGTTCTTGCGGGTGACCATATAAAAAGGGCGGATCATCTTTACTCCCTCAATGGCGACTTCCACCAGGCTGCCATGGGCAATATCGTCCCTGACGGACTGGGAGGAGAGGATGGAGACACCGATGGCGGCCTTGATTGACTGCCGTATCGCCTCTGTGCTTCCCATCTCGGCCACCACATTCAGCTGTGTTGATTTACGGCCATGCTGCTCCAGGATTCGGTCCACGGCACGTCGTGTCCCTGATGAATGATCCCGCATGATAAAGGGTTCTTCGCTCAGCTGCTGCAGGCTGATCTGTCGCTTTTTGGCCCAGGGGTGATCGGCGGCTACGGCCAGGATCAGTTCATCGCTGAAGATCTCCTGCCAGATCAGGCTGTTTTCCCGCCATTGCGCCCCTAAGATTCCCATTTCAAGCTCACCGGCAAGAATCTCACCGGCAATCGTTTTGGATCCGGCGATGCGGAGGGTGATGGTGATATCTGGATAGCGCTTTTTAAAGGCGCCAATCTTTTCCGGCAGGATATAGGCCCCTGGAATGGTGCCGGCGCCTATGGCCAGGCGGCCGGCCATATTTCCCGAATAGTGTCCCAGGGCCTCCAGTGCTTCCTGTTGCAGGCGGAGCATTTTTCTGGCGTATGAATAGAGGATATTGCCGGCCTCAGAGACCCTGATTTCCCGGCCAAGTCGATGAATCAAACACTGTCCGGATTCCTGTTCGATGGCGCGGATATGTTCACTGATGGTCGGCTGGGAAAGAAACATGGCCTCGGCGGCCTTGGTAAAACTTTTGAGTTCGATGACCTTGCAATAGATGGCCAGCTTGTGAAGATCCATACTTCCCCTTGGATAATGGAGTGTG
>JANZPQ010000120.1:0-5544 GCA_038040945.1 Desulfobulbaceae bacterium
TCCACGGACTTACCCCGGATGTAATCATTACCCTGGCGGAAAAGGCCTTAGGGGTGCGCTGCACCAATCTCTGCCGCCCCTTGAACAGTTATATCAACCGGGTTTATGAACTGGAACAGGAGGACAAGACAGGTCTGGTGATCAAGTTTTACCGGCCGGGCCGCTGGTCGAAAAACGGACTGCTTGACGAACATACCTTTCTTCTGGAACTTGCCGCCCGGGAGATCCCGGTTATCGCCCCCCTGAAGATGGCGGACGGCACAACGCTGGGCCACTATGGCCAGATATTTTTTTCCTGCTTTTCCAAGTGCGGAGGCCGCAGTTATGATGAGTACTCAGAAGATCAATGGCTGGAACTTGGCCGCCTCATCGGACGCGTCCATTCAGTCGGGGCCACCCATCTGCCCCAGGAGCGGATCACCATGGCACCTGACAGCTCAACCCGAACCCAGGTTGATGGACTGCTGGCAAGCAATCTGCTCCCCGCCGATTTGCGTCAGGAATTCAAAGAACTGACAGATTCCCTGATCAAGGAGATCACCCCTCTCTTTGACCAGACCCGGATGATCCGTATCCATGGCGATTGCCATTTCTCAAACCTCATCTATCGCCCTGATCAATCCTTTTACATCATCGACTTTGATGATATGGCCGTGGGGCCACCCGTTCAGGATTTCTGGATGCTGCTTCCCGGCCTGCGACAGGACTCTCTGCTGGAGATCGATCTCTTTCTTGAGGGCTATGAGACATTCATGGAGTTTGACCAGCGCAGCCTGGCACTCATCGAGCCTCTGCGGGCCATGCGCTATATCCATTATATTGCCTGGTGCGCCCACCAGGTCAGCGAGGACGGGGTGTCGCGGGTGGCCCCCAACTTCGGCAGCCGGGAATACTGGCAGCAGGAGATGGGCGATCTGGCCGACCAACTGGAACGCATCCGAAATGCGCCCCAGCAGACCGGGAACATGATCTGAAACAGTCGTTTCTAAAGCTGCCTTTCCACGCTTTTGTATGCGCGGCGCCAGATCAGCTCTCAACGAATTCAATCCAGAAATCCATTCTTCATATCGTTATACACATTGCGTTCATAGTAGCCATTCCAAACTTCCTGCATACAGGAGCGGGAACTCTCGTCGGAGCTACCCTCTTTCACCTCACGTCTTCGCTTCCTTAAATTTAATAAGAATAACAAGAGCCGGTTTTATGAGCAAGGTCACCACCAACACCCCTGTTGCCAGCACCCCCAGGGTAATAAGGATTTCATTGGCAGTCGGAGTATAATCAACAACCTCACCCATGGGCGAAGGGATAAAACCAGGAATAATAAGACCAAAACCTTTTTCAATCCAGATCCCGGTGAACAAACTTATTGCCGCTACCATAAGGTAACGGGGGTTACATTTTGTAGGATCAAAGGCAAAAAGGAGCGTTCCCAGGATGTTGAGACCGATGGCAGTCCAGATCCAGGGCACGAGGGAAGTATGTCCATCAAGCCCGAAGAAGAGGTATTGGGCAGAAAGACTGTGGTGCGTGAAGGTATAGAATTCCTTAAAAATCTCAGAAAACAACATCAGCAGATTAATGACCGCAGAAACAACGATGATTCTTTTTATTTTAAAGAAAATCTGGATATCAACCGGATACTTGCTCCACTGTTTAATGGCAATGAGCACCATCATAATTACCGCCGGTCCTGCAGCAAAGGCTGAGGCCAGGAAACGGGGGCCAAGCAGCGGGTTGTTCCAGAATGGTCTGGCCGGCAGCCCCTGATACAGGAACGCAGTGGTCATATGGATGGAAACAGCCCAGAGAATGGAGAGGAAGACAAAGGGCTTATACTTCCACCCTACAGGTTCTCTATCGTGGTAGTTGCAGTAGAGAATATAAAGCGGTACCAGGCTGTTTAAGGCCAGATAGCCATTCAACACCAGCACGTCCCAGGTGAGGATGGAGGAAGGCCAGTTAAACAGGCCGATTCCCGGTATCATATGCCATACCTTCAATGGCCCGCCCATATCCATGGTGATAAACATCAGGCACATGATCAGGGCACCCACAGCCACGCATTCACCTATGATCACGACTTCATGCAAGTCCTTATCTTTTAAGATATAGGCGGGGACGATCAGCATGACAGCGGCGGCGGCCACACCTACAAAAAAAGTAAAATTGGATATATACAATCCCCAGCTGACGATATCCGACATGCCGGTGATGATCAGGCCTTCCTGGAACTGCTTCACATAGGAAAAGAGTCCAGCGCCCATAACAGCAAGCAAGGCAAGAAGGTATATTTTATATCCTCTTCCCCCGGACAGTGACCAGCGCGCGCAGTCCGAGATAAAAGCAGAGATTCCTTTTTTAGGGTTCGTAATCATTATTTCTTCCTTAGGGTTGCTCAATACAGAAGAGAGTAGTCTCTTTTCTCCCGGTGCCATCAATCAATAAAATACCAGAATTTTGGGTCTGTGCCTAATTCCTCCTTAAACCGGAAAACCTTCTTGTTTTTGAGGACATAACGGATCTCACTATTGGGATCAAGGAGGTTACCGAAGACCCTGGAGCCAGTGGGACAGGCCTCGGCACAGGCCGGCAGCTTACCCTGACGGGTTCTCTGCACACAAAAGGTACATTTCTCCATGACCCCTTTCATCCGCATGCGGTTGCCGAGATAATGCTGTTTTGTGTTCATCTCTTCCTTGGGCACTTCAGGCTGACCCCAGTTAAAACGGCGCCCCCAATAGGGACAGGCAGCCAGGCAATACCGACAACCGATACACCAGTCGTAATCCACGACTACTATACCGTCGGGTTCACGCCAGGTGGCCTTCGTCGGGCAGGCCTTGATACAGGGCGCATTCTCACAATGAAAGCACTGGACTCCCATGTAAAACTTCCCCTCCACCGGCACCTCGTGGAAGTATTTGCCATCACCGCTTGTGGGATCAAGTTGACCGGAATCCATCTCAAAGAGGCGGATGTATTGGGTCTTTGATTTACGGTCAAGATTATTCTCTTGTACGCAGGCCTCAACACAGTCCATATAGCCCTTGCAGCGTGAGATATTAAAGGCATAACCATAAAGAACATTTTCCCGCGGCTCCTGGTTGGAAATCTGGATATCCGCGTCGTTCTGGATCTTGGCAAGTCGTACAAGACGGGCAACGGTTTCATCCTTTTCTTCCTGGGTCATCAACCGATAATTCTTCTTAAAATACTCTTCCCACTTCAGCCCCATCTCTTCGCTTTTTCCGAGGGAGACACACCCTCCGGTCACAAGCCCTGCGGAGCCTGCGGCAGCAGCGATGGACAGATTCTTCATGAAGGATCTGCGAGTACTTTTCTTTTCAAGGATATCTGTTGGTTTCATCTCGTCTTCTTTTTTAGCGCTGGAATCCATGACCACCCCCTACTTGTCTAATGGCAGCGAGTAGGTCGCCGGCATTTTAGTTTCAAAGGCTGGGGAGTGCGGGCTATGACAGCTGGTACAATTTCGCACCACCCGTTCTCCAGCCCAATATGCCTCGCGTTTTCCATGAGCGCCGCCCAACCAGTCCCGCTTCTGACGGAAATGGCATTGTCCACAGAGTTGGTAGCTGTGATCAAAATCTATCTGCTTTCCCTCAGCATCAGACAAAAAATCACGATTTTTCTCGTCATGACACGCTATGCAAGCCAGCCTGTCGTTGCCTCTGCCATGGTTGATTACGATATCACCATGGGTAAAAAGGGCGCCGTCACTGACCAGCACCTTTTTATCGGTATGACAGACGCTGCAACGAAACCGCATTATGGAATCCTTACGGGCGAGCACTCTGAAAGTGCCTCCCTGATAGGATTCCTGGGCCAATACAGTCTTGACCGGCAAGTGATGCGCTGATTCAATTCCCATGGTATCAACGGGTTCTTCTGCAGCATGAATGCGATCCATAACCGAACCGCCGGAGGCCATGAGGGCCTGAGACGCGAGGAGCACTGTTCCCAGCACCAAAAAAAACAGACCAGACCTCAAAAATATTTTTTTCATAACCGTTCTCGTCCTGATTATTTGTTTCTGGTAAACTCTTTCCTGGGCTCAGTGGCTATCAGAGGGACATGGCATTGACGACAATTGCCGCGCGAGGCATGCTCAACCCGAATCTCTGCCACTGCTGCATTCCCTGTATGACAGGCGATGCAATCTTCCCTGAGCTGCAGGCTGTGAGGGATTGGCGGAGGTGATCCTCCCATTTCCGACCTGCCCAACAGGGGCGGATTTATTGATTGCCAGTCGGTTTCCACAAAAAGTTTTTCCTCTCGGCGGGGAACATGGCATTGAAAACAGTTTTCATATTCAGGATGCGGTGTGACTGGAGCATAGGCCTCCTGAGTGACATCGTAGCCGCCTCTTCCATGGCAGGAGAGGCATTTCAAGGTATCCCCTGAAAAAGAGTCAGGGACATCGTGCGGGACCCGTGGCGGAGAGCCTGGATACTGGCGGAGCTCGTAGTATGTATTCAAGGTGCGTGTGCCGTCTGTTCCGGTCGTAGCTGCCAGCGGAGTCTCATTAAATCTGTTAAAGATTTTTTCGCCATCTGAATCAAAGCCCTGGGCGATATCAGGCGCTCCCTTTGCCGGAAGCGCCATAAAGGCTCCTGATAAGCAGATAGCGGCAAAACCCATACCAACTTTGCCCAATAGGGTATCTGCCTTTTTCATCATACTTTCTCCAGACGAACTGCACATTTTTTATAATCAGGTTGCTTTGAAATCGGGCAAAAAGCATCCAGGGTCACCTCGTTGATCAGGTAAGATTCATCAAAGAATGGTACAAAAACCATGCCTCGGGGCGGTACGCCACGACCATTGATGGAGGCCTTCATCGTCACCGAGCCACGTCTGGAGATAATTTTTACCTTTTCACCGGTTACCACACCAAGATCCGCCGCATCCTCAGGATTTATCTCCACATACGACTCAGGCATGGCATTGTGGAGAACAGGGATCCGGCGGGTCATGGAACCCGTATGCCAATGTTCGATAACCCGGCCGGTATTGAGCCAGAAGTTGTATTCCTGATCCGGCGACTCGGCAGCAGGCTCGTAAGGACGGGCCCAGATCCATGCCTTGCCATCTTTTTTACCGTAGAAATCAAAGTCGGTTCCCGGCTTGCAGGCCGGATCATGTTTGGTGTTAAAACGCCACCTGGTCTCTTTGCCGTTGACAAAGGGCCATTGCACCCCGGACCGTTCCTTGAGCATCTCATATGACGCCATGTTATGTTTTGGACTATCGTGGAATTGTCTGTATTCTTCCCAGATTTTCCCGATATACTCATCTTCTCCCCAGGGGAACTGTTTCTCGAAACCGAGCCTTCTGGCCACCTCGATGATCTGCCAGGTATCAGACATGGTGTCGCCCGGGCCAGGGACAATCCGGTCGAAATGAGCAGTACGACGTTCGGAGTTGCCATACATTCCCTCCTGCTCGATCCACATGGTTGCCGGCAGAATAACATCGGCAACAGCAGTGGTCGGGGTAGGATAGACATCAGAGACAACAATA
>JANZPQ010000121.1:0-3911 GCA_038040945.1 Desulfobulbaceae bacterium
GCTCAATCCTCCCGCTCGGAAACCTTGCCATCCCTGATCGAGACGACCTCGTCAATGATTACCGAGTCGCAGACAATCGGGTCGTGACTGGCGACGATCACTGTTTTCTGCTGCTCCTTGAGGCTCTGCAGAATTCCCATAAATTCCTGTGACAGCTTGGTGTCCAGGTGGGCAGTCGGTTCATCGGCGATAATCACCGAAGGGTTATTGATCAGCGCCCGTGCAATTGCGACCCGCTGTGCCTCGCCGCCGGAAAGCCATTCCACCTGGGTCTGGATTTTGCTGGAAATATCAAACAACTCCAGCAGCCCCTGGGCTCTTTTTTTTAACTCGGCGTGCGGTTCTCCACAGGGATAGGCTGGAAGAATGACGTTTTCCAGGACGCTCAGTCCACTCACCAGGTTGTGTTTCTGAAAGATAAAGCCGAAGGCGTGACGGCGGATCTGGGTCAGAAAGCGTTCTGGAAGACTGGTGATCTCACCTCCGGGGATTTCCAGTAGCCCGGCGACCGAACTCCCATTCTCCAGGGAAATCCGAATCCTCCCTGAGGTCGGTCTGGACATGCAGCCGACCATGCTCAACAGGGTGGTTTTTCCCGAACCGCTCGGCCCCTTGAGCGCCGTTATCTGGTGGGCGGGAATGACCAGGTTGACGCCATGGACCGCAGTAAACTCGTTGGGCCTGCCCATATTGAAAACTTTTTTGACATTATCCAGTACAATCATCCACTAATATCCTCAAATTTGTTATCAGGTCCGCAATGCCGAATCAGGATCCACGATGGCGGCCCGCCATGAGGGGACAATGGTGGCCACAGTGTAAGGAAGTACGGTCAGGCAGAACAGGATGGCCACCTGATAGCCATCAATATAGGGCACCAGTTTGAATTCCGGGTAAATAATCGCCCAGCCTTTCAGGACCGGTTCAAACAGCGCCGAAGAGGTGAAAAACACATGTCCATAGGCCAACAGCAGCCCGGCAAGAAATGAGCTCAGAGAGATGGCAGCGCCCTCCCAGAACTTCATCAGGATCACATCGGAGGTCTCCCAGCCGATCGCCTTCAGGACCCCGATTTCCTTTTTTTCCTCGGCACTTAAGCCCGACGCCTTATCCCAGGCGAAAATGATGAAGGCCAGTCCGGATCCCGCCAGAATGACCAGCAGCAGACCGCTGCGCCAGTTGAAAATCGAATCGTAGGTGCGCAGGATCTCATCTCGGATAATCGGCCGGGTATCTGGCAGGATCTTTTTGATCTTGGCAGCGATTATCGGCAGCTCCTTTGGGTTTCTAACCCGTACCGCCAAGTCGGTGGCAAAGTTCTCCTCGATGCCGAACAGATATCGAAAATCTTCTTCACCCAGCAGAATCAGGTCTGCAGAGACCAGTTGAGAATCGGAGGAAAGAATCTCCACGATATTGAAACTGGTCAGGGCGCCCCGGTGAGTCCAGAACGGCAGAATGTTATCCACCTGCCCCAAACTCGCCTTGGCCACCCCGGGTCCGATGACGATGTTTCCCGGTTCATGAGAAAACTCCTCCGGCACCATAAGGGTGTAATTAGCGCCGAAGATGGTGTCGAAGTAATATCCCCAGAGTTTGGGCCGCACCGAAGTCACCCCCCGGATATTTTTTATCTGCTCCGCATAATTAACCGGGATCAAATCGTGGCGTCCGGCAATGATCCTCTGCACCACCATTTCCGGAGCTTCGGCAAGAACAATAGCCGCTTCTTTTTTGATCGCCTGGGTAAAAAATATCACCGAGGCGAGAATAAAAATCACCAGAGTATAGACCAGGACCAGGGAGGCATTCTTGCCCTTTCGCCGCAGCAGTGACGAGAGGGTGAAATCTATGAAGTTTCTCTGTCGTTCCAGCCAGCGCATAACCGCTATCTCCCTTCTGGCCAGTGGCCAGGTGGTAACAGCAGGGTTCCCGAGGGGTAGTGTTCAATCGACATGGGATAATCCTGGAAAGGGGTGTTCAGATCGGCAACGGCAGGATGCCTGGTATAGCGTGCCTCGGTAAACAGGCAGAGGTCGGTCAGTTCAAGTTTTTTTACCAGCGACCGTTTTTCCTCCAGTGCTGCGGCCGCAGCCTGCGGGCCCGCAGCGGCATGAAAAAACATCAGGCCGAAAAGGAGCAAGGCCAGAAACAAAAATGTCAGAAATATGTGGGATTTCCGCATCGGCATCATTCCATTTTTTTCAGTATGGCTTCGGTAACCTCGCCAAATTTCATGATCTCACTGCCCTTATGATCTTTCTTGAAAACCTTGGCATCCTCAAGCTTTGAAAATGGAATAACCTCCTTGCCCATGGGACCATAAACGTCACTCCCCAGTACGAAATAAGCCGTTTGTGCGTCGATGTTCTTCAGGCTGTAATAATCCTTGGTGTAAATTGAGTCGATGCCGTTATTCACCTTCTCCGGATCCTTCTTTTTGAGTTTGGAGTAATACTTGAACATGTCCTTGGGGCCGTCAAAAGTGAGATAGGAGTCGTCGGAAAAAATGATGTGGGAGAAAGAATCAGGATATCTGGCGGTGAACATGCCGCAGACCGGGCATTTGTCTTGCGGGTCTGGCTCGATCGGTTCGGCAGTGCCAGCCTGGGCAGGCAGGACCAAGGTGACAAACAGCAAAAAACTACAGAAGAGAACTTTCATCAACATCTCCTAGCATCCAGGCAAAGAGCTTGGGTATTACTGAACTTTTACCGAAGTCTTCCAAAGAAGACCTCGGTAAAAGTTCTAAGTGTAGCTGAGCCCTTATGGCCCAAAGCGCCTTGCTCAATTAATCGTCAAGTTCAATTTCGATCTCGTCCCATTCGTTTTTGGTGAGATCCCAGCGGGCCTTGACTATGTCACCAACCTGCAAAGCAGCAAAGAAGGCCTCCCGAGTTACCTCTACATCTTCGATCTCGAAGTCGCTGCCAGAGTCGTCGATACTCATGGTCGAGGTATCGACCACAATCACACCATTGGTGCCATCCATATCCAGGATTTCTACCAGAGGATCGGCGATGCGAACGACCGGGGCTTCGAAAATTTGACGGTCTGCATTACCAGCATCGTCTTCGGCGCGGGTCGCCAACAGATTTGCTCCTGAGAGCTGGCGTGCCCTGATTTTGAACTGTCCTCCGAGGCCATCCCCACCTACGGTCTCGTCCCGGGTCAAGGAACTGTCGATCGTTATGGTCAGATCCGGACTGGTCGGATTGCTGATGGTCAGCTCATTTCCAACTCGGTTGGCCGGCCCTTCGTAACGGAAATTGTCCTTGAACTTGACTTTTTCAGCCATTAGGATTCCACCTGAAATCGGCCCTTCAGCCTCAGCTTTCAGCCCGTTTAGCAGATCTGCTTCCACGCCACCCAGGAACTGAGCGTTTGCGTAATGGCTCAGCTGTCCTTTGATCTTGAAAGTTTTAGCTCCGAGATTAAGGTCGGTAATCAATCCTTCAACTTCGAATTCCGGTTGGTCATCGAAACCGTCCTTGACCTCGACATCAGTTGCCTCGAAAATCGCTCCATCCAGGTCTCCCTTGACTTCCACCAGTGACCCTTCAATAAGGATACCGTCGCGCGGGGTTACTCCGCTGAAGTCGACCAGTTGACTGCCGATCATGAAAGTGGTTGCGGTGAGTGAGGTCGCGTTGCCGGTCAGCTCCAAATCGTTGGGGGGCAGAGCGGAAACATTGGCGGCTTTCCACTCGATAAAGTTGGCCTGAACAGTACCAATGCCGTCTGGAAGGCCGTGAACCTCGATAACCATGCTATTGGCCAGATTGTTCAAACTGCGATTAAGGATAGTATCGTCAACAACCGTCATTCCGGGTGCAGCAATGACCGTCTGACCAAGGATGGTGAAGGTAAAAACATCACCTGTTTGGCTGAGGTTGGCAATCGGGCCATCC
>JANZPQ010000122.1:0-6479 GCA_038040945.1 Desulfobulbaceae bacterium
TTTCCGAAGGGATCAATAACAAAATCAAGAGATTGAAGAGAATGGCCTACGGTTACAAGGACGTAGGCTATTCTCTCCTTAAGATCCATCAACATTGCGGCTTGCTTAGCCCGAGACTTTCAACTTAAATACGAATGAACCTAATTTAATTTTCGCCCCTGGCGAAACATGTCACTATATATTTCCGGCAGATGCTGTTGGCGTAATTCAGCCACCACCTCCTCCACCGGGTCAGGGATGCGGTGGAGGTCGACCTTGATATCCTCTCCAGAGAGGGTCAGTGTAGCGCAACTGGCCTCTGGATTGCCATCGAACATCCTGCCGGCACTTCCCGGGTTGATAAAATGAGTTGTCTGGATCTGTTTATGGTAAGGAGAATGGGAATGGCCGGTGATAACGATTCGGCAGTTTGACAGCTGGCTGAGCTCCTGAAAGCGACTGCCCGGAGTATGGGCAAAGAGCAGCTCCCTGGGATGGTCGGGGCTGCCATGAAAGAGACCGATGGTAAAACCACCAAGTTCGAGTATCTGTGAGTCCTTCAGAGAGAGCAGGTACTCTTTGCTCTGGCTGTTCAATGTCTCGACCGTTGACCGGTACATGATGCGCTTTTCTTCATTATGGGGCTTTTTAAAACTCTTCCCCTGGAGCAGGGTTATGACTTTGTGGTCGGTGTTTCCCAGGACGGAAAAGGCCTTTCTGCTTTGCAGCCACTGCAATGTCTCATTGGGGAAGGGGGAGTAAACTGTTGAGTCTCCACAGTTGCATATAGCGTCAAAGGGATTGTCTGTAAAAAAACGGTCAATAGCTATAAGGGCGGGAAGGTTTCCGTGGATATCTGACAGAAGAAGGATCCGCATGATAAGTGGCTGGTAGAGGTGGATGTGACAGGACTTATTTTCAAGCAATTCTACACTTGAACGTGGAAACTGGAAACCCCTTTATTTTTAACTGGCATATTTGGTGGGATGGATGGTAACTTTGTTCGGTATGGGGATATCCTCAGTAAAGGTGGACTAAGTATAATCATTATTAATGATTAGGAGTGTGAAGAGAAAGAGAATGAAAATCAAAGGATTCAAAACAGCAGCGGTTGCTGCCGGTATCAGATATGCAGACAGGCTTGACCTTGGTCTTATCTTCAGTGAGGAACCAGCCGTTACTGCCGGGGCCTTTACCACCAATCAGGTGAAGGCGGCGCCCGTTGTGCTTGACATGGAGCGTCTCAAACAGGGAAAGGCTCAGGCCGTTTTAATCAATAGTGGTTGCGCCAATGCCTGCACCGGTGAGGCAGGCATGCGTGCCGCGCTCACTGCCAGTGGCTGCGTCTCCTCGGAGCTTGGTATTGCTGATGAGATGGTGCAGGTCTCGTCCACCGGTGTTATCGGTGAACAGCTGAACGTGGAGGCCATAAAAAAAGCCATGCCAGGGCTTGTCGCGGAATTATCTCCAGACCACTTTGAACAGGTTGCCAGGGCTATCATGACCACGGATACCGTTCCGAAGACGGCCTACCGGACGGTCATCATTGGTGACAAGGAGGTTAACTTTATGGGGATGGCCAAGGGGGCGGGGATGATTATGCCCAACATGGCCACCATGCTTGCCTTTGTACTCACTGATGCCCGGATCAGTTTTCCCCAACTTCACAGGTCATTGATCCATGGCGTTGAGCGTACCTTTAACCGGATTACCATTGATGGCGATACCAGTACCAATGATATGGTCCTGGTCATGGCCAATGGTGCTGCCGGAAATCCCTGGATTGATGAAGATGCGTCAAGTGATCAGAAGATTTTTCAGGAGACTTTGGGGGATCTGTTAAAAGATCTGGCCTTGCAGATTGTGGCTGACGGCGAGGGTGCCACCAAATTTATTACCATCAGGGTCTGCGGGGCACGTGAAGAGAGGGATGGTGAGCAGATTGCCCGGACCGTTGCGAACTCTAATCTGGTAAAGACAGCTTTTTTTGGCGAAGATGCCAACTGGGGAAGGATCATTGCTGCCATGGGGCGCTCGGGGGTTCGTTTCAATCCGGAACGGGTGGATATCTCCTTTGGTGACGTACTTATTGTCAAGGATGGACTCGGGCAGGGAAAAGAGGCTGAGAGGGCTGCAACCGCCATCCTCAAAGAAAAGAATATTATGGTGACCATAGATTTGAAAGTCGGAGCAGAGTGTGCCGATGTCTATACTTGTGATTTTTCAATAGATTATGTGAAGATTAATGCTGATTATCGGAGTTAATCGGAGTCGACGTCTCAATTTGTCCATGAAGCCAGCGTAAATGCTGGCTTTTTTGTTTCATAGCGTCCAGCATTGTTTATTGATAGCCAAAGATAAAGCAGGCCTGAACTTCAGAAGATGACTGCGCTGCATGTGGTGACAGCCGCACAAGAAGACAAGGGTCAAGAATGAACGTCTCGGCGCTTCTCAGGGTCCCTCATTCCCTAAATTAAACAGAGAGTAACTGTGTGATCTGCCTTACAGTTCATGGCGGTGTTCTTTCTACGAAAAATAACTTTGATATTATTTTTTATTCATGATTATATAATGAATATGTTCTTTATACGTCTAATGCGAATAATAAAAAGGTTATTTTATGAAGCCGAAATACAAACAGATTGCCAGGCGTCAGCTTGATGCCACTTTGGCCAGGTTCAGTGAGGTAAGGAAGGTACAGCTTCCACCAAAGGGATGGATACGGGCAGTGCGCGAGGCGCTGGGCATGTCCGGTAAGCAATTGGCCGGGCGGCTCCATGTTTCCCAACCCCGCGTTCATAAGCTGGAGCAGAGCGAGCCATCGGGCGCCTTGACCATCAGGACCATGCGGCAGGTGGCCGAGGCTCTGGATTGTGTCTTTGTTTACGCCCTTGTCCCCCGCACAACGCTTGAGGAAACCGTAAGGGAGCGGGCCAGGGAGGTGGCTGGCGAGCGGCAGCAACGGGTATCCCATACCATGCTTCTTGGGGCGCAGGGGCTGTCCACTCAGGAACAACAGGCTTCCCTCGATGGTGCCATTGAGGAACTGGCGCGTGAGACACCCAAGGATCTCTGGGATATGAAAGCATGATATTTGACACCCCGGAGGGGGCAACTCCGCTTGACCCCGATGAAGGGGAGGGCTTGCTGCTTTCCCACATCACCACACGGGCCGAGCTGGATCGCTGGGAACAGGAAAACATCGCAGAGGCTGAAGCCTGGGCCTTCCGCCGCGCCCATCCTGACATCCTCACCGATGGTTTTGCCAAGCGGCTGCATAAGCGGATGTTTGGTAATGTCTGGCGCTGGGCGGGATCGTACCGCAAAACCGGCAAGAATATTGGCCTGCCCGCCTGGCAGATTGCCACGGAACTGCGTAGCCTCTGTGCTGATTGTGCGGCCTGGATTGAGCATTCTTCCTACCCGCCGGATGAGATCGCTGTCCGTTTCCATCACCGGCTTACGGCAATTTATCCCTTTGTCAATGGCAATGGCCGCCATGCCCGACTGATGACCGACATCCTGCTGGTGCACCTGCTTAAGCAGCCCCGTTATACCTGGGGAAGCGGTAACATTGTCAATGCCGGGGATTGCCGGAAACAGTATATCGATGCCCTGCGGGCTGCAGACCGGTATGATTATGGGCCACTGCTGGCCTTTGTGCGGTCATAGCCAGATATAGCGCGCATGGTTAGCAGGGTGGTTTGTATGGGACCCCTTTTATAGGTAGGCGTTTTGTAATTGTCTTCGAATTATGTTTTGTTTTGTGCTATCAGTTAGTTCTAGCATGCTTCTGCATGATAAAGTGCCAAACTGGATTTATATCCCTTACGGCCTGGAACTGAATGAACAGGCAAGATGTTCCAATCAAAAATATTCACTTGAGAGCCACCTTTGACCTCAAAATATGACCATTACAACAAGGATGAACTGATAAAAATCATTGAGGACCGCGACCGCAAGCCCACATTCGGGCTGGTCTGGGAGCGGCACGATATAGAGTTTGACCGCTCGTTCAATCAGGATTTTGTCGCCCTCGACGCCGATGCTAAACTCTCTTGCGGGGCAGGGCCGTGGGGTAATCTGCTCATTGAAGGGGACAACTTCGACGCTCTGCGCTACCTGCGCATGACCCATGCAGGCCGGGTTAAGTGTATCTGCATCGACCCCCCTTACAACACCGGCAATAAGGATTTCATCTACAACGACCGCTTCGTTGACAAAGATGATCTCTACAAGCACAGTAAATGGTTGGAGTTTATGTACAGGCGCTTCCTGCTCGCTCGCGACCTGCTGACCGAGGATGGGGTGCTTCTGGTCTGCATCAACGATGACAACCGCGCCAAGCTGGAATTGTTGCTGGATCAGGCGTTGCCTGGGATGAAGATAGGTTCGTTCGTCTGGCGGTGTCGAACTGGCGGGAATGATACGGGCGGCGCTTTTCTCTCCAATAATCACGAACATGTCCTGGTGTATGGCGGGGCGGCATTTAAGTTTTCAGGCGATGAAAAGAGTTATTCGATGTACCTCTCATCAAGAGGGCGACCGTATTTTCCGGCTGGATAATTTGACTTCACCAAAAGACTACACTGAACGTCCGAACACCTATTACCCGATCCATGATCCTGAAACCGACATCTGGTACCCCTGTAATCCTGATTGTGTCTGGCGATTCTCCAGTAAGCATAAATTGAAACCAGGACAAAAGACTCGCAGTGACACGATGGAGGAGTTGGTTGAGAAGAAGCTGATCTGGTTTCCCACAAAACAGAGGGTTGAAACCTACCCAACGCTGGAAGGCCTGTTGGCGGCCATGGACGCAGGCGATGGCCCTAAAAGTGGCAAGACATTTTTGCTTCGTCCCGATTTGCCGGAAATTGAAAACTGGGTAGGCAGGAGGATAGGTTTCGGTCGCCCGGCTTACAAACGCTTCAAGGAGACATTGAAAAACACGAACCAGCCCATTTCGTCATGGTTGACACCAAAATCTGAGAAGAATACTGTCATTGAAAATGGAAATATGCCGATTGTCGGGACAACGGAGGAGGGCTCAAATCAGATAAGAGAAATCATGGGTGGCAAGGCATTTTCTTATCCAAAACCACTCTCTTTGATTCAGAGTTTGATTGAACAGGCCACCGATAAAGATGATCTTGTCATGGACTTCTTCGCCGGGTCCGGCACAACCGCCCAGGCGGTGCTGGAACTGAACCGGGAGGATGAGGGTAACCGGCGCTTCATCATGGTGTCGGCCACCGAGGCCACCACCGATGATCCAGAGAAGAATATCTGCCGTGAT
The DNA here is from genome assembly GCA_038040945.1 of Desulfobulbaceae bacterium. GTDB lineage: Bacteria > Desulfobacterota > Desulfobulbia > Desulfobulbales > Desulfocapsaceae > UBA2270. The sequence continues at coordinate 5,279 of JANZPQ010000122.1, forward strand.
GTCTGCGCCGAGCGCATTCGCCGGGTAATCAACGGGTATGGTGCTACAGCAGGCACCGATGGTGACTTCGCCTATCTGTGAACGCGACGCATACCCCATGAAGCGGTCTTGACCGATATTGACCATGCCCAGGTTTGGACAGCCGTGCAGTTGATCCATCGGCAATCCTTCGCCACCTATGACGCTACCCGCCAACTTCAGGAGTCGATGCATGTCGATGGTGGACTTCTCTATGCAGCGACCCTCAACGATGAAATCATTTCCCGAATTGTCGGGCTCTCTGCCGACTCGCCGCACCTGACCGTTTATACCTGGCAGCCTGGATTACTACGGGAAAGGCTGGTGGCACAGAACATCACTATCGAGCAGATTCCCCAATTTCTGGTCAGTCGGTTCGGGGTGGCATCATGAAGGTAACCCCCAAAAGATACCAAACCCAAGCCAAGGACAGTGTACTGGAGATATTCCGTTATGCCTGCAAGCAGATCGACGAGACAGAAGATCTGCCAAGTAGGCTTGCCGCCAGCGCATACAACGGCTGTGTTCTGATTCAGGCTCCGACCGGTGCCGGAAAGACCCTGATTGCCGGAATGGTGGCAGAAGAATTTTCAAAAGAAACGAAAATTGTCTGGTTCTGGTTCACCCCCTTTGCCGGGCTGGTGGAGCAGGCGCGTATCTCCATCAAAAACGATTTCCAAGGGCTTCGGGTGCGGGACATCTCCTGCGAACGGGTTGCCCGGGGGACGCGTAGCGGCGATGTCTTTGTTACTACCTGGGCCTCAGTGGCGGCGAGTCGTAAGGACGCCAGACGGATTCGCCGCGATGGCGATGAATCCGTTTCGCTGGATCATTTTCTGGAGCAACTCCGGGCAAGCGGCTTCAAGGTTGGCGTCTTGATCGACGAGGCCCATCACACCTTTTCCACCGGCACTGAGGCGGTAAAGTTCTACCGGGAAGTGCTCAAGCCGGACTTCACCCTGATGATCACCGCCACCCCTGACGATCAGGATGCGGAAAACTTCCGCAAGTCTTCCGGTATAGAAGTAATGCACCGGATTACAGTAAGCCGCCTGGATGCCGTGGAGGCTAATCTCATCAAGGGGGGAATCAAGTCAGTTGCCTATCTGGCCGGAGATCAACACCGCGATCTGGTTGATTTTGGTTTGGCTGCTTTGATGGACGGAGTCCGTGTCCATCTGGC